>NZ_JVEL01000199.1:0-246 GCF_001076875.1 Serratia sp. 506_PEND | reverse complement strand
GGCACCCGGGTGATGGATTCCAGCGGCGTAGAGGCGATCGATAAGCTGACGGCGCGCTATCTGGCGGCGGGGAAAAGCATTCGTCTGCGCCACCTGAGCGCTGACTGCGTGCGCCTGCTCAAGCGCGCCGGGCCGTTCTGCAGCCATGAGCTGGACGATCCGCAGTATTATGTGGCGGAAGAGGGCTTCACCGCCGATGAGCGCCGCGTGGGTGAGGAAACCTTCAACCCGCGCGGCTAAAAGCAG
>NZ_JVEL01000198.1:0-1895 GCF_001076875.1 Serratia sp. 506_PEND | reverse complement strand
GAGTCCTTTCTGGCCAACATTGATATGATTTATTTGCCGACTATGTGGAATGAACCTTTTGGTCGCGTCGTCGCAGAAACGGCTTCTGCTGGGAAACACGTCTTTACTTCCTATGCGGGCGGGGTTGCAGAAATAGCTGAGTATTTTGAAAATATTTATGAGCTTAATGAATTTACTCTTGAAAGGCTAAAAGAATTAAAAAATAATCACGTGAAACCGCTCGCTGTAAACCCCTTTGATGTCAGGCAATTAGCTACTGATTATAAAGAGATTTATGAAAAATAATATGAGATTTTCATCAAAAAAAGTCGCTGATTATTTTGTGATAACCTACCTGATAGTTCTTTCTATCAGCGGCGTTTTGAATATCATTGCACATAATACAAGTCGGTTCCTATTAATATATAAAGATATTTACTCTTTAATTCTTCCTGCTTTTCTGCTGTTGTACGTTATTGCCAGTCAGGCCAAGGTAGGGCCCGGCTTCCGTAACTATGTGTTGCTTTTTATTGGGATGGTGCTGCTTTCCCTTAGCTATGTACTGATATCCGTACTTAATAATAATTTCAAGATTGGTAATGTCGTCACGCAGTTTCGCTTTGAATTATTCACCTATTCATCTCTATTGGTTGGTGCATTGCTTGTTTGTCTTGAACGCGATCATCGTATGCAACTGCTGATGCGGATCATAAAAATTTACATCATAGTTACAGTTATTAACTCTATATTCGCCATTTTGGAAAGCGTATTTTCAAGTTTACTTTATGCTGTGGCAGGTGTTAACCCTGGGTTGCAATTTACTCAAGTAGGTAAAGATAACGGGCTTATTCTTCGTTCTGCTAGCGGATTTTTTAGGGCGATTGGTCTCTTTAGCGGACCATTTACTCTGGCAGAGTTTTTGTTCTTTGGCCTAATATTAAGCCCCTTCGTCAGTAATAAACACAGATTTAAATATATTGTAATTGTTACCGCAGGGATTGTCTGCTCGACGTCAAAGACGGCCATGATTATGGCGGCAATTTACTTTGGTTACCTGTTTCTTCGCCGATTCTTACCGCTGAAATTGAGTTTAGCCGCCGTGGTGTCGGTTTGCATTGTATTGCTGACGTTCTTCTATATCACGATGACCGATTTGGGGGTATATAAATCCCTATACTCCAGTGATAATAACTACGCTGAACAAAGTATCTTGGCCCGAATTTTACTGATTGAAGAGGTTAGAAACAGCGATACTTATTCAATCTTCACCGGCGCAGGGTATGGCGTTAATGGTAACGCAGCTACCGGGGATGATGCGGCAATTCCACTGGATAGTATTTATATCTTCTTACTTTCAAACTACGGAGGTTTGGGGATATTTATCTTCCTGTCAGCATCATCAATAATTTTACTCAGGCTATATAATAAAGTTTGTCGCGGCTATTTTTTCCCCGGGGTTTTCCTTTATTGGATGATTTCAATTTCAATTAACTTTGTCTATAACAATCCAATTACGAACTATCCAGGTTATATTTTCTCAATTATTATTTCCGCTCTACTGTTATCGTTCAGACAGGATGAATTTTATAAAGTGGCCGATGCCGAGCAAGTCCAGGCTCCGATGAATAAGCCTGGATTTTAACGTGACGTCGGCATAGAGGTATATATGATTTTTGTTAATGCAAGGTTTCTTACTCAGGATTTAACCGGTGTACAACGCTTCGCTGAGCAGATTAGCATGGCGTTGCAAACGTTGAGAAATGATGTTGTTTTTGTCTCGCCGGGTGATATTAAAAATAAAAAAGTTGCCGGTTTGCTTAATGTGAAAGTGGTCGGAAAAAATTCAGGACATCACTGGGAACAGCGTGACCTTCCTGCTTTCTTGAAAAGAAACGATAACCCTTTGCTGGTTAACC
>NZ_JVEL01000197.1:0-18982 GCF_001076875.1 Serratia sp. 506_PEND | reverse complement strand
TGGCCTTTGGTGCCAAGGTTGAGGGGCAAACCTTCGGCACATCTACTACCAGCTCGCCACGTCTAAATCTATTACGCCTGGAGGAGTCGCTATCTGCTGCTCACCTTCGTTTATCTCGAACACTCATCGAACATATGGATTGGATGACGTGTGTCAAGAAGTACGATCGACCACATACTCTGTTTTACCTCGATCCGCCATATTGGGGGACGCAGGGTTACGGCGTCGAATTTGGTCTGGAGCAATACAGTCTGATAGCCGAGCTGGCTAGAACTATCCAGGGCAAGATGATCATCTCGGTAAATGACATCCCGGAGATGCGAAAAGTATTCGATGGGTTATCGATGGTTAGTGCTGGGGTGACTTATAGCCTTGGTGATAATCGACAACAAGCCAGTGAGTTGATCGTTAGTAACATTTACGATTGATATTGCACAGTGCAAAATCATGGTTTTTCTAGTGTTTCTAAAGTGCGAAATTTTCTGCGAAACAGTGCAGAAAATTTCGCCGCGCTACATGCAGCAGGATCTCGTCCAGCGCCACGCTGTTGAAATGCTCGCTGTCGGCGCCGCCGAAGTACGGGAAACCCACCTCGGCGACGTCGTCATGCATGCCCAACAGGCTGAGCTGCAGCTCGACTTCCTGTTGCGATTTGCCTTCGCGCTGTTCCAGGTTCCACTTGCCCTTCTCGCCCCAGCGGAAGCCGATGGAACCCTGCGGCGCCACCAGATCGCCGCTGCGGCTGTCGATAGCGACAGTTTTCCACTCGGGGTTGTTTTCCTGGCCCAATCCGTCCACCAGATCGGCGGCGCGCAGCAGGCGGCCGGCGGCGTAGTGGCCGCCTTCACGCGGCTCCAGCAGCACCAGCATCGGCATGTCGGTATAGCGGCGCACGTAGTCGCGGAAGTAGCCGACTTCGCGATCGAGATGGAACTCTTTCAGCATTACGTGGCCCATCGCCAGCGCCATCGCGCTGTCGGTGCCCTGCTTCGGATTCAGCCAGTGGTCGCACAGCTTGGCGACTTCGGCATAGTCCGGCGTCACCGCCACGGTTTTGGTGCCCTTGTAGCGCACTTCGGTAAAGAAGTGGGCGTCCGGGGTGCGCGTCTGCGGCACGTTGGAGCCCCAGGCGATAATGTAGGAGGAGTTGTACCAGTCGGCGGATTCCGGCACGTCGGTCTGCTCGCCCCAGGTCATCGGCGAGGCCGGCGGCAGATCGCAATACCAGTCGTAGAAGCTCAGGCAGGCGCCGCCGATCAGCGACAGGTAGCGGGCGCCGGCGGCGTAGGACACCATCGACATCGCCGGGATCGGCGAGAAGCCGATAATGCGGTCTGGGCCGAAGGTTTTGGCGGTATAGACGTTGGCGGCGGCGATCAGTTCATTGACCTCTTGCCAGCTGGAACGGACGAAACCGCCGCGGCCGCGCGCCACCTTGTAGCTTTTGGCTTTTTCCGCATCGCCGACGATAGAGCCCCAGGCCGCGACCGGATCGCTGTGCTGCGCTTTCGCTTCGCGCCACAGTTTGAGCAGACGCTTGCGCATCAGCGGGTATTTCAGCCGGTTGGCGCTGTACAGGTACCAGGAGTAACTGGCGCCGCGCGGGCAGCCGCGCGGTTCATGGTTGGGCAGATCGGGACGGGTGCGCGGATAGTCGGTTTGCTGGGTTTCCCAGGTCACCAGACCATTCTTCACGTAGATTTTCCAACTGCAGGAACCGGTGCAGTTCACGCCGTGGGTGGAACGCACCACTTTGTCGTGCTGCCAACGGCTGCGGTAGCCGTCTTCCCAGTCGCGGTTAGTGTTCAAGGTCTGGCCGTGCTCGCCAGAAAAAGGCTCCGCCAACTGCTTGAAATAGCGGAAACGGTCTAAAAATTTGCTCATCCGGAATGCTCCTGAAGGCTCTTGTCGTTATAAGAAGACATGCTCAATCTGCCGCCAGCCTACTGACGGCCAACCGGCGGCAAATTGATTGCGATCAAGAGAAAGCGGGAGGCGACGCGCGCGTCAGGGGTGAAATACCACCAAAGTATAGGTGCGATAAATGAGGTTAATTAATTGAATTAAAATGAATAAATGAGAATATCAAGATGAAGGGGGACAGCTGGGAGGCAAGGCGGGGTATTTGGGGGTAGGACGCGGGAGAAACCTCCCGCGTGATGCTGACTCGTCGCTTTCAGCGTTGAAGCCACAGCGTCGCGGTACCCACGGCGGGCAACGTCAGCTTGACCTCCGTGCCCTCTCCCTGCTGCCGCCAACCCGCCGGAAGGCGCAAGCGGGTGCTCCCCTCTCGATAGTAAGGATTGGCTACCAGCAGCAAGGCGCGATCGCCCAGAATAAACATCCGCGCCGGCATTTGCGGGTCGCTTCCCGCCAGCGGCGTCGATTTTCCCGTCAGCAGATAAGGGGTGAAGGCGGCGATTTGCTGCGACACGGCAGCCACGCCACGCCAGGTGGCGTCAAACTCCCGTTGGTCGAAGCGGCCGGTTTTACGCTTATAAAACAGATCGGTATAAGAATAAAATAACAGCCCCTTGGCGCCGCCGATCAGCGCCTGCCAGGCCTGATTGCGAATTTCCGCCTCTGACGGCGGATGTGGCTTGCGGCGGGCGTCATAAGCGGCGTGATCCATGATTTGCATCACCACCCATGCCCCGCGTGCCTGGCGGGCGGCCTGCACCGTCAGTTCGGTATAACGCGTCGTGCGCGTCAGATCGCGATCGTTCCCCACTGGGTAAGGGTCGGTCGCCAAAATGTCGCTGCTGTTAAAGTAGGCGTCCAACTCCCCGGTTTTGTTCAACACCTGGAAGGTGGGATGATCGCCGTCAAGCCGCTTTATTTGCAGGTTTTTTTCCTCGATCTTATCGAGATATTCCGGCCCCAGTTCATCGTTGATGTACCAGGCGAGCAGGTTGGGCTGAGAGCGCAAGCGCTGCACGTACCAGGCCGTCATCGCCGCGTAGTCGCCACCGCGCGCGGCCGGCGCGAAGCGGCTGCCGCGGTACTGATCTTTGACGGAGTAAATGACCAGCAGCCCGCGCTTGCCTGCGTTGCGGAAAAAGGCGTAAGGATCTTTCTTTTCCCCATAATCATAATTCAGCACCGTGTTGAATCCCGCCGAGGCGATGCGCGCCAAATGCTCATCGGTAGCCACGTTGGCGTAAATGCCCAACGGGAAAAGCCGTTGACCATCGCGCAGGGTAAAGCCTTCGCTGTCGATCGCGACTTTGGCCGCAGGCTGCCCGACGCGAAAAGACAGCTCGCTGCCCTGTGCCGGCTGGGATTGCTGACCGGTGACCTGCTGACGCAGGCGGTATTCCCCCTGGGCCAGGCCGGCCGGCGGTTGGTATTCGATACGGCGCTGCCCTTCAACCTGATAACGGTCGCGGCTACGGTGAACAACCTGCCCCTCGGCATTGAGCAATTCGCTGTCGACCTGCAAATGCTGCGGCTGCGCAGTGACGACCAGCGTGTCGACCTTTCCCTGCGCCGACGCGCCGAGCTGATACAACGCCGGCATAGACGCGCGAGCACACGCATAGGCGTCGTCAAACCAGGCGGTACCGGTGCTCCCCTTACGCAGATAAACGCCAAAAGTGATTCGCGCCGCCTGCGGCGGCACGGTATAGCTGGCGTTCACCTGCCGCCAGCCGCTGTCGCCGGTCACCCCAGCCGGATAACTGCCTTCCAGAAAGCGCCCCTGCGCATCAAAGCTCTGCAGATAAACCCCAGCCCCGCCGTCGCGGCTTTGCCCGCGCACGCCGCGGGTCTTTAGCCAGACGCCGAAATCTATCGTCTGTCCGGGCTCAACCTGCAGCGCCTGGTTGAAGGTACGGTATCGCGCGATATCTGCATTGTCATAACGCAGACTCCCCCTGCCACTGTGCGTATCGCCGTCGGCCTGCGCGCCCTGCGCTCGCCAGCCGCTGAGCCCTTGCTCAAAGCCGGGGTTGGTCAACAGATTGGGTTGGCAGTTCTGCGCCAGAGCCGCTGCGCCCCACAAGGCGCAACAGCCCAGAGCCGCCCGCTGATACATCCCCCTCATGGTCATTTCCTTTTCACCACGGCATTGAACAGATAGGTGGCGAACAAATAGCAGGATTTCTGGTAAGACAGCCCCAAATGCTGACGGTAAATCCGCCATTGCCAGTCCGCAGCGCGGATTTTGTTGCCCGACAGCGAATGGGTAGACAACCGGTAACAGGCCAGCGGTTCGGGAATGCAGTAGGCCAGGCCGTTACGCGCCTTCTGCAGCACCGCCAGCCACATCAAGTAGTCCTCATGCCCCACTTTTTGCTGATACACCTTACCGATGCGCTTCTGGTTATAGATGCCGGTGAGATTGCCGATCCAGTTGCTTTTCAACATGTCCTGATAGCCGATAAGCTCATCCGCACCACGGGTGTTTTTGATCAATTTCAGGTCGTCTTCGAAGGTGTAATAATGGGAACACACCACGTCATAGCGGCGGGTTTGCAAAATGCTCGCCTGGCGCGACAGCTTGTTGGGGAGCCATACGTCATCACTGTCGCAGAAGGCGATATAGTCCCCGCTCGCCGCCTCAATGCCGATGTTGCGCGTTTCCGCCACGCCCTGGTTATGCTCATTGCGTATATAGGTGAGGCGATCGTGGATAAACGGCCGCACCACCTCGGCGGTGTTGTCGGTGGACGCATCATCGATCACATACAGGTGATAGTCGGTAAATTGCTGGTTCAGCACGCCAAGGATCGATTCTTTGATAGAGTTTGCCGCGTTGTAGGCGGGCATTATCACGGATATCTTTTCCATTCTGTCCTCACTCAATGAGCTGTTGCCACTGGGGATAAATACGTTCGGGAGAAAAACGGCGAGACTTATCTAGCGCAGCGACAGAAAAGCGATCGCGCAGGTCCGGGTCGCGCATCAGTTCGAGCACGCCTTCGCTGAAGGCGGCGGCATCGTCATCGGGCACCAGATAGCCGTTGACGCCGTTGTCTATCAGCTCGGCCGGGCCGGTCTTGCAATCGTAGGCCACCAACGGCAGGCCGAAACTCATGGCTTCGATCAGCACCATCGGCAACCCCTCATAGCGCGACGTCATCAAATACAGACTGGCCTGGCGATAATAGGCCGCCACGTCGGCGGTGGCCGGCAGCAGGCTCACCTGCCGCTCCAGCCCGGCGCCTTCAATCTGCCGCCGCAGTGCGTCACGCTCAGGGCCGTCGCCAATAATCAACAGCCGCCAATCCGGCATTTGCGCCGCCACCCCGCGCCACAGCGCGATCAGACGATCGAAGCCTTTCTGATTGCTCAACCGCCCCACCGCCAGCGCCACCTTTTCCTGCAGCGCCGGCGTCGGCGCCTGTGCGCCGAACGGCGAAACGTTCTCGATCACCCGGCATTTCCCGGCGCCCACCCAGCGAGCGATGGCGTCGCGATCTTGCCGCGTCAGGAAAATCACGCGATCGCCCAACCGGTAAACCAACAACTTCAGCCATTTAAATACGCGCGGATACTGGTGAAAGCTGACGTGCTCGCTCAATAACAGCCGGCTGCGGGCACAGAACAAACGTAGAAAAGGCGTCATCACCACCGACAGTTTTCCCATGGAAACGGTAATGATCGCGTCCGCGCGTTCACGCCGCAGTGCCAACGCCAGCCGCCATGGCCAGAACAGCGAATCGCCGCCGCCACAGCGTAGCCGGACGTCGCTCGCCAGCGGAAAGAAGCTCCGCTCGCCACACAGCGAAAACACCGCCACCTCGTAATTCGGCAGACGCGCCAACGCATTGGCCAAACCGCTGGCGACCCGTTCAGTGCCGCCCTTGCCCGCCATATTTTCGATGACGATGATTACCTTGCGTGCTTGCATATCATCTCCTGAATCCCTGGCGCACATTGCGCAACAGCCGGCCGCCAACCGAGAACAACCCCAGCCGCGTCAGACAATCGCCATACCATTTGATCATCTTGAACTTGCCGCTCAGGCTGTGCCGCACGATGCGCGACGAGTAATAATTGAACGCCTGGGCGTTTTCCGAATACAGCGAGGCCAGCAGGTGCTTGCAGGCGAATCCGCTGATATGGCGATCGCTGGGGCTGAGGAAGGTATTGATAAAGCGGTCGCTGGCCTCCAGATTAAGCTTCGCCGTCATGCGTCCGTAACGCCCCACGTCGAGAAACACCCCGCCGCCGGCGTCATACGCCACTTGCGCGCCCAAATTGGTGGCGTTGACCAGAAAGCCCCAATCCTGATGCTTGTTGAGAAACTCGGGAAATAAAAAGCGGCGATCGCTTTTTTTACGCATGCTGATGGTGGATGATCGAATATCGCCCATTTCCAGAAAAAGAAAATCCTCGCCGGAAGAACCGGATTTGTAGTGAAAGTTGAAGTCGCGTACCGAATCGCCGCTCACCTCTGCATAATTACCGAAGATAATATCAATATGGCGATCTTCATGCTTCTTCATGCGGCGAATAATATAGTTGGTAGTAAAGTAATCATCCGAATCGAGAAAAAACACGATCTCCGATTGCGCTAAATTGGCGCCCAGGTTGCGCGATACCGCCGCATTGCTCTTCTGTTTTTTCTCATGTAGCATCACGTTGCTATTAGTCGCCGCTATCTGGCGAATATATTTGATATCATCCTCGTCAGAGCAATCATCAACCAAAATCACCTGATAGTCGAACCCTTGGCAAGCGCTGAAAATCCGCTTCAGAGTTTTAGGCAGGTAACGCGCACTATTATAAATAGGGATCACGATCGAGAAATCCATTTCTTAACCCTCCAACTTAGAATTTATCATTTCTTTTCCACGGCAAAGCAGCAATAACGACACGTTAAATACCGGGACCAAAAAATAGGTTTCCGTAAAAGTTGTCAGCAGGAAAACAACCACCACCCAGCGCATGAATCGACTCAGCCTGCGCATATTACCCAACAGGTGAAAATAACAAAAAAGCATGACAACAGAGGCGATCCCACCAGCCGAATAAAACATGGCGATGAAGAAGAAATCGACCGGCTTATAGGGTTCGATATTCATGCCGAACAGCGGATTGGGTAGCCCCACCGCCTGAAACATCTGCCAGGAGAACCAGATGCGCCCGGTCAACGCCTGATTCAACAGCGCATCCAATGCCGGATTGCTCCCCCAGCGTATAACGCTGGCGAACTGGAAGCCTACGATGACCAACGTCAGCGCAATGCAGACTTTTCTATTGGGGGTAAAACGCAGCAGCGGCGCCAGCCAAAACAGCAACAACATCAACAGTGCCAACATAAAACAGGTGCGGGAATAGGAATACATCAGCACCGGGATAATTAACGCCGACACCGCCAGTGAGGCGATATTTTTCATTCCACGCGTTAATTTCGCATGGTCGATCAGGCACAGCAGCATGGCGAACAAGGCAAAAGAATAATACGCCAAGGTATTCGGGTTATCGAAACCCAGCGTTAATCTGTTGCCATAGCGCTCATCAAGGTAAACAAATCCATTGGTGTAAAAGGTATAAGGGATAACCATCAACAGCCCGGCAACCACAAAAGCGATAGCGAACATTTCAGCGCCGCGCACCATCTCGATGCGGCGGAATAAAATTATCACCGCAGAGCTGAATACCGCGCCAAAAAGGTAATCGCCATGTCCGGTGGCGATATTAACCAGAAACAGCAGAACCAAAAAACCCGCAACCGCTTTTTCCGCCATCGTAGCGATGAAAAATGCATAGCCGACATAGAGCAACATCAGGGCATTGAGCCCCATCACAGTTTTATTAATCAGCTCGCTGTTGAACGATCCCGAGGTCAGGAAAGTTTTCACGAAAAAGATCAACAGGAAGGTCAATATGATTGATTGATTGACCAAATCCCGCGACTGACTATAACCAACATTGGCATGCATGTGAAAATTGGAGGCGACTCTCTGCATAAGCGTTTACTCAGTAAAATAACTGCCCCATTCCTGCTCGATGTTTTCCGGCTTAAGCTTGCTTAATCCCGCACCAGGCGTAAACGTCAATTCACCGAAATAGACCTTCTCACCGACCTGGTAGAAATCCACGCGGACATAAGAGAACTGCTGCGCAACCTGGCGAGCCAAACGCGTCATTTCTTCCAGCCGCGTAGGTCGCGGCATCGGTTCGTCGGCATTCGGCAAGTTGATGCGGATTTCGGTGCGGTTCCAGTCGAGATCAAAAATATCGCGCCGATGGGTGCCGAAACGCTGATAATCCACCTGGATAAACATGCGAATTTCATGGTTGTCGTTGAAACAATGAAATTTGATATCGTTCGGCACCTGCTCACCATCCAGCAACATGCGTTCCACCATGATGCAGGGTTCGATGTCCAGATAATGCTTTTCGCGACTCTGCTCGTAAAAGTTGCTGCGCATCCACGAACTGCTGAGATCGTACAATTCCGCGTAGCTAACCTGTTGCTTGTCGAACACCAACCGGTTATAGCCGCTGCCATGGTTGGCCTTCAGCACGAAGGCGTCTGGCAACTGCCTGAACGTGTCGTAGCTGAGTTCAGTGCCATGCGCATACAGCTCCACCAGATACTCTTCGCCCCACAGGCCGGCAATAAATTCGCGGACCTTGTATTTGTCCGACAAGGTGGTGTAGATGCTGCGCGGATAAATTTTGCGGCGCATGATCTTTTCGCTGAAGCCGGTCGGTTTTGACAGGTGCGGCAATTTTTTGAAATAGAGCGCGTATTTAACCTGATGGTGCCAGGCATCGGGCAGGCGCTTGGAAATGCTTTTAACCAGGGTGTTTAACATGCTCTCTCCTTAATTTGCTGACGAGACGCGGCAGGCAGTAAAAACAGGTCAGCTGCAGTCGGGTAATTTTCCCGCCACGGAATAAACTGTTCAGAACGAAGAACGAAATGAATTCCGCCAGTAGTGTAGACACCGCAGCGCCGGTCAGGCCGTAACGCGGGATCAGCAGCAGATTCATCGCCACGTTCAGCAGAGCCACCAACGGCATCTTGATGGCGATAAAGCGATAACCGGCGAACAGCACGATGCTGCGATACGAAACCGTCCCCATCACTGAGAACAGCGAGGTCAGCGTACAAATAGCCAGGATGTCGGCGGCCGGTTGAAAAGCGGCGCCATACAGCAGCGCAATAGCCGGGTGGGCGAACCACCACAGACCCAGCAGCACCGGCAACGACAGGCCCAATACCACCAGATAAAGCACCCGGATGCGGTACTCCTGCTCCAACGGGTCGCGACAGTTGGCAATACCCGGCATCAACGAGGTGATCAGCGCCATCGGCACAAAAACCCACCCCTGGCTGAGGGTGGTCGCGGCGCTGAACCAGCCCACCGCCTGCTCGCCGACCAGATTGCCCAGCATGATTTGATCGATGCGGGTATAAATCACTATCGCCAGACTGGAGATGGCCAACGGCAGGCCCACTTTCAGCAAATAACGGCCATAGCGCCCGGCCTGGCGCGGCGTAACCCGCGGCGAGGCCGCAGCTTCCCCACGAAATAGCCAGAGGCGCACCAGATAAGGTACGGCGCTGCTGAGGATGTAGGGTACCGCGAACCACACCAGCGGCAGCGCGGCGCTCACCAGCGCCAGCCGCAGTCCGATCGACAACAGCAGCGCCAGGTTGTTGATCAGCGTATTGCGTTTCGACTGCAGGCGGGCATCGTAATAAATTTTGTACACGTCCTGAATCGAGAAATAGGCGCTGATAAGCAGCAACAGCGTCATCAGTTGACCGGCTGGCGGCTGGCTGAAATAGCTCCATATCAGCATCGGCAGCGCCACCACCAGGAACAGCCGGCGGCGCAAACGCATCGAAGCCAACATCAGGCGAATGCCGCTCGGCGGGCGGCGGGCGACGCGGTTGAAAATGATGCTGTCGGCGCCCAGCTGCACCAGCGGCACCACGATGGCGATCGTCGCCAACAGATAGTTGAGAGCGCCAAACTGGGCGGGCCCCAGATAGCGCGCAACGTAAATGGAGACGAAGATGCCGGACAGGCTGAGCGAAACGCGTTCCAGCATCAGCCACAGGGCATTGGTGATAATGGCCTTCACCCGCTTATTCCTCTGCCTGCCGCTGATCTTCCCGATGGCTTGGATAGGCGAAGTTGTAATAGCTCATGTCGGTCGCCGCCCTTTTCACGATGCCGTTGAGGATTACGCCTCTGATCGCCACGCCATTCTGTTCGAAACGGCGCATGCTGGTTTCGATCTGCTTGACGGTGTTCACCTCAAAACGCACCACCAACAGTGACGTACCGGCGTGATTGCCGACGATGGCCGCGTCCGTCACCGCCAGAATCGGCGGCGTATCGATCAGCACCAGATCGTAGTTTTGCCCGGCCCAGCGCAGGAAATCGGCGAAACGGCGATGCATCAGCAGCTCGGACGGGTTCGGCGGCACCTGACCACGTGGCACGAAGTCCAGATTGGCGATGGCGGTTTTCCGCACCGCCTGTTCCGTCATCACTTTGCCCACCAGCATGTCGGACAGCCCTTGATGAGCATCGTCCGATAACCAACGATGCAAAAATCCTTTACGCATATCCGCATCGATCAACAGCACCCGCTGCCCGGCCTGCGCCACCACCACCGCCAGGTTGGTGCTGGTAAAACTCTTGCCGCTTTCCGGACTGGCGCCGGAGACCATCAAAATGTTGTTTTTGGCCTCCAGCATGGCGAAGTGCAGGCTGGTGCGCAGGCTGCGAATGGCCTCCACCGACAGATCCGCCGGCTCAACCGCCGCCAGGATCGGCAGGCGACGACCGCCGGATTTGGGCAACAGCAGGCGTTGTTCGCGATTGCGTTTCGCCTGCCATGGCGACAGCGGCACGGTGGCGTAGACGTTGATGCCTCGCTTCTCCAGCGTATCGATATCATTGATGCCGCGATGGAAGGCGGTGCGCAGCAGCACCACGGCCGCGGTGCCCGCAGCGCCCAGTATCAACGCCAACAACACGATTAGCATCTTTTGCGGCTGAATCGGTCGGATAGCGGTTTCCGCCTCGTCGACGATGCGAATATTGCCCACCGTGCCGGCCTTGCTGATGCTCAGCTCCTGCTGTTTGTTCATCAGTTGCATGTAAACCTGCTGATCCACCTGCACGTCGCGGGTGAGACGCAGGATCTCCTGCTGCATTTTCGGCAGCGTCTGTACCTGTTTGCCGAGCCGCGCCTTTTCCGCCTCCAGCGTGGCGCGCTTTTCCATCAGCGCCCGGTAAGCCGGGTGCACGCGGGTATAAAGCTTGGAAATCTCCGCCTCCTTGAAGGTCAGCTCGTTGAGCTGGGCTTCGAGCTGCACCTGAGTGTCCAGCACCGACTTGGCTTCCAGCGACAGATCCACCGAATCGTTTTGCTGGCGGAACTGGTTGAGCTGGTTTTCGGCGTTGTTCAACGAGGTTTGCGTTTGCGGCAGCTGCTCCTGCAGGAAGGCCAGCATTCTCTGCGCCTCTTCCGTTTTGCGATCCACGTTCTGCTGCAGGTAGTTATCGGTGATGTTCTTCAGCACCGCCTCGGCACGCTGCGGATCTTCGCTCGGCAGCGTAAACGTCATGATGCCGCTGTCCTTGCCGCTCGGCACTACGCCCAGGTATTTACGCAGATCGTCCACCGCTTCTTGACGCGCGACTTTAACCACGGTGAAACTGGTGCCCGGCGCCGCATCCAGCGCCGAAACGGTCATGCTCCACTCGCCCTGCGCCACCGGTTGCCCAACCACGCCGCTGAACAATTTGGCGCCGTCATGGCTCAGCTCGTAATGTTGCCCATCGCGCACCGTCAGCGTCAGCGCTTCGCCCTGCATATCCGCCGGCGTTGTCAGCGTACCGATGTCCAATACCGGCGTCTTTTCACCGCTCAGTCGGGCGAAACCTTTACCGAATACCGGGAAATAGTCCGGTTCGACGCGCACCGTCAGGCCGAGGGCATCCACCGTTTTGCCGAGCACGTAGCGCGACTTGACCAGCGTCACCTCATCCTGCGTCGTCGAATTTTGCCCCAGCGAACTGTCCAGCGTTTCACGCAGCAGCGAATCGCCGGACAGCTGATTCTCCACCTGCACCACCGCCGTGGCCTGATACACCGGGGTAGCCAACAGGGCGTAGGCGACGCCCAGCGCACCGGCCACGCCGGTCACGACGGCGATCCGCCAGCGGTTATCCCACAGCGGCCCTACCAGACGCTCCCACTCCAGCTTTTCATCTTGTTCGGCCACCATCACGGACAGCGCATTGTTTTTCATCTTCTGTTCCTTATTCACCCTGCGGAGTTACCAGTTGCGCACGCGCAAGGTAGCCTCGCTGAGATCGTTAAAACTGCTGATGGTCGGCACCAGCTGGCTGATCAAACGGTTCCAGCGCGCGATAGGCGCCGCGGTGACGTACACGACGTCGTAAGGGTGCAGCTGAAATTCAGCGCCCATCGCCAGCGCGCTGGCGTCGGAGAGATCGAACTGATACAGCGTCGCCAGCCGCTGCGGGGGGTTGCCGCCGCTCGGCCGGATCACGAACACCCCGGTCGCATCCGCCACCGTCTGGCTGATCCCTTCGGAAGATCCGAGGGCTTCGGTCAGGGTCATGCCGCTGCGATCCATCTTCAGCGTCGTTTGCTTGCCCACCTCGCCCATCACGAACACTTTCAAGTTGTCATTGCGCGGAATGTAGAGGATGTCGCCCGGCTGCAGCAGCGCGTTCTGGCTGATGTCGCCACGCTGCATCAGCGCCTGCAGCGAGATGGCCCGCTCTTTGCCCTGATGCGTCAGCACCACGTTGCGCCAGTCGGCATTGTCCGTCAGGCCGCCGGCGGCGTTGATCGCATCCAGAATGGTCAGCGGCACGTTGGTGATCGCCTGCTGACCGGAGGTTTTCACCTCACCGGTCACATAAGCCTTCTGCGAGCGGAACGCGGCGATGCTGACATCCACCTGCGGGCTTTCCACATACTGCGCCAGACGGCCGGCGATCAGGCTGCGCACTTCGGTGACGGTTTTACCCACCACCGCCACGCGCCCGATATAGGGGTAAAAGATCGTGCCATCCGCATGCACCCAGTTACCGGTGTCGCTGGCGCTGCGATATTGCCCGGCCGGCGTGGTCAACTCGGGGTGATCCCAGACGGTGACGTTCAACACGTCGCCGACGCCGATACGGTATTGGTAGCTCTGCAACCGCTGGTCCAGCGCCGGATTCGGCTGGGCGACCGGTTCAACGCGCCGCATTTTCTGCAGCAGCATCGGTGACATGCGGTAGACCTGTACCTGGCTGTTCAAATCGAAATCGTCGTCTTGTTGCACGACGATGGCTTTTCCGCTGGTCGGTAAATGTGAGCCGGGAACCACCGTACAACCGCTCAATAACGCGGAGGTGAAGGCCAACGGCATCAAAAGAGGCAAATGAAAATTCATGGAAGTACCGTGATAAACGGGCTGCTGCCGCAGCCCGTGAGAGGATTAACGCCCGACGGTTGGATTATCGCTGAGCATCGTCGCCTGACGCGGTTCGCGCAACATGGCGAAATAACCGCAAAAACAGAACAGAAACGCCACCAGCATCAGGCTTTCCTGCAGTTGCAACACTTCACTGCAAATGCCGATGCAGGCCAGCGTCACCGCCAGCATGGTGCTCATTGCCAGTGCCTGACGCGCATTGAGTCCGCGACGCATCAGAATATGGTGCAAATGATCGCGGCCCGCTTTGAAGGGGCTTTGGCGGCGCAACAGGCGGCGCACCATCACGGTCACCATGTCCATCAGCGGAATGGCGATCAGCCACAGCGCGGTGACCGGGCGCATTACCGCCTGCTGCCCCTGCGTCGCCAGCAACACCAGCCACAGCACGCTGAAGCCGATCACCATGCTGCCGGCGTCCCCCATAAAGATTTTGTTACGCGCGCCGAACAGGCTCAGGTTGAACAGCAGATAAGCCGCCAGCGCGACGATCATGCCCAGGCACCACAGCGCCAGATCTCCCCGGCCACCCAGTCCGAACACGATGGCCAGCGCAATGAAGGTCACGCAGGATAAGGCGCCCAGTTGCCCGTCGATGCCATCCACCATGTTGTAGGCGTTGATCGCTCCCCATACCGCCAGCGGCGTGAGCAGCAACGCGCCATAACCGAGCATCACTTCCTGATGGCCCCAGGCATGGCCCAATGAGGAAAGCTGCATCCCTGCCGCCAGCATCATCGCCAGCGCGATCCCTCCCTGCACCATGACGCGCGGCGCCACGGGCAGATCAAAGCGGTCATCCAGCACGCCCAACACCACCAGCGCCGTAATGCACAGCAGATAGACGGTGCTGTCGGGCAGCCAGGCGGGTTGCCACAGCGCCATCAGCATCAGCGTCAGGTACACGGCGATGCCGCCGACCAACGGAATATGTCCCAGATGTTGCTTGCGCGCATTGGGCTTATCCACTAATCCCACCGTCAAGGCGACCCGGCGGGCAATAAGGATCCACGCGACCGCCAGCACAAATATCACGCTCAGTTGATATAACATCGTTCCTCCAGCGAATAAGCACGCTACCGCCCTTGAGTTACAGCTCCCAATGCGCTATTAACAAAAACAAAATTGATCCTGCCAGGATATAAGTCAGCATGAATTAATCCTGAAAAATACAGATTTATCCGCTTGTCGGCGGAAATAAGTAAATAACGTCAGCGTGCGGTTAAGTTATCTATCAGAAAACTCATGTTTAATGGTTCTTTCGATTGCCGAATCAAGTTCAACAGGCGCCACGAAATTATTTTGCACATTACTTTTAAACTGCGTTCTGGCGCAGAATTTCTGTACTCTGACGCGGCTTATTGGGAATTTCTTTCGACTTATTTTACTCACAACATCCAATGCGGTTGCGCCGCATATGCCTACGGCATAAGGAATGCGAATTGTCTTATTTTTTCTCCCCAATGAAGAGGAAATGACGTCGACCAATTGATTCATCGTAAAGTCCGGTTTATCGACGTAGTTGCTGACCTGATAACTTGACTGTTGATCCAGCGCATGTTCCAGCCGCGCGGCAATATTTTCAACGTAGGCCATCGACTTCATATTATTGCCGCTGCCAATCATCACGAAACGTCCGCTGGCGATCTGACGGAACAGGTTATACACGTTGCCGCGGTTGCCTTCGCCGAATACCACCGTTGGACGGATGATAGTCAACCGATTTTCCACATCGGCCTTGCGCCAGGCTTCATAAACGTATTCCGCCTCGAGCTTGGACTTGCCGTAATGGTTGAAAGGCTCGAAACTTCCTTCTTCGCCGGTTTCCTGTTTGACGAAGCCGTAAACAGCGACGGAGGAGGTGAAAATGATTTGGCGGATATTCAGGGCGGAGGCTGTCATGCAGACATGCCGCGCGCCTTCGACATTGACCTGATAATAGAGCGAAATGGGATCGACGTTGTCCTGATGTTCCGCCGCCAGATTAATGATGGCGTCGCAGCCCGTCAGCGGTTCTTGCAAAGTCTGAGGTTGCGTCACATCGCCATACTGATAGAGCGCGGGAAAATGTGCGCTGGGTTGCTTATCCACGATGACCAACGTCAGATCATCGCGCGCACTGAGACGTTTCGCCAGGCGTGTTCCGATAAAACCGGAACCCCCGATAATAGCTACTTTACGCTTATCCATAATTTGTCACTCAGCAGGTTCTCATTATTCCTGTCGCACCATTGGGACAGGACGCTAATACGCGTTAGGTAATGAGTTCCAGACTGGACAAATCGAACCTGGCTTTCAAATAACAAATAATGAAATAAAAGATTTCATCAAATGTAAAATTATCGCTAAAGATAAAACCTCATTCAGCGCTAATTTTTAACATCGTAAGCAACTTGATATTGCAAGGTTTTATTCGGCAATATGAGATTAATCCGACCTTTGCCCGGCGTCGAAGAGGTCTCATATTTTACCGGCAATTTAAGCTGCCCTTGCTTAGGATCGACACATTCGATGGTGGCTTGATCCATGTTCTCTCCCTGGTAAAGGCAGAGCAGAGTTTGCGGGCTGTTGGTATGGGGGTTATTCAGCGTCAGCGTCAACACCACGCGCGTGTTGTTCTGAATATCATTGATCACCGGGGGGCGGGTTTGGTTGCCGAGCACATATGAAAAATGTGAAATAACCAGCAAAGAGGCGAATACCGTCAGGTATTTCACTACACGGCTGGCGGGTATGCTGAAAAAGCGACGCACCGCCGCCGACTTTTTTTCACGCACCGGTTCTTTGGATGACTCCACCGTTGCAACAGGCGCAGCAACCAGCGTCGATTTATGCAGCTTATCTATTTTTTCATCGTTTGTTTCAGACGACTCACTTTCACTTTCAGAAAGTTCCGCTTGAATATCAACACCAATATCTTCACCGCCATTTAATATATCATCATCAGCGTAGTCTTCATCCTCGGATATAAAGTGAAAAGCCGCTTGATTTTCCACCTTGTAACCCAAACGAGGAATGGTTCTGATAAGCGTGTGTTCCGTGTCGCTAATCTTTTGGCGAATAGATTTAATTGTTTGATTTATCGTTGAATCTGAGCAATAGGTTCCTTTCCAGATATTTTCTATAATTTCCGTTCGGGTAACCAGTTCTGGTGATCTGGCGACAAGCAGCGAAAGAATTTGATACTCCTTCCAACGCAGACGAAATTTCTCCCCGGCAGGAGTCAGAACATCGAGATTCCTAATCTTTATTCTTTTATCAAGATTCACTTTTAATTTCCTTAGCGTGCCTGTCCTGCACACTTTGTATAGAAATATCAAAAAATGTTCAAGAAATTAAATGTAAACTCAACAGGTTGCATTCATCGGATATTGGCCTTTATAAAAATTTTCTGATTTCATTTTTTACATTAGGCCATATTAAGGATGTTCCGTTTATCCAAATGACTCTTTTTCCCTGTTGGCAACATGGATTTCTTTCATGGTCACCGTAAAATTCAAATGAACACCTCATTGATTTAAAAAGGAAAAACTAACCATGTTGTTCGATTGTTAATCGAATGAAATTGTGAAATTTCATTCTTATCCGTGAATTCATTGTGTTTTCCCACCTAATCTGATTGTCAGATAGACTACAAAAAGCCGAAAAAAACAGAATGAGAGTTATCTGATTTAACCCCGTCACACATTCCACTCGGCGTGTGCAGCATCTAAGACAAAACCCTATTACTGATTTTATAACAATCGCACTAATTATGCCTTCCCCTCCCGGAAATTTCATTTAATCTGCGAAAAGACATTAACGCCTTAATGTAAGAATACTCTCAATAAAACGAAAAAAACGTGCAAATAATATAATCCGTTTTGGCGAAAATATTCCCACATTGAGAGATAGTGCTATAAAAAAAGAAAAAAACGGCAAGCGAAGATGAGAATTTTACCTAAAGGCAGAAAATTTCACTGAGGAGGCGAGGAGAGATGACTCGGAATGAGAGAAATATCCCTCCCCTGTCGGGAGGGATTGAGAAAGCGGTTTGATACTCAGGCCTTTTTCTTGCGGCCATACACCGCCCAGGTGATGACCACACACAAGATATAGAACACCAGGAATACTTTCATTGCCCCCGCCGGCGAACCGGTCAGCGCCAGCGAGGTGCCGAATGCCTGGGGAATAAAGAAACCGCCTGCGGCGCCGATCGCTGAGATAAAGCCCAATGCGGCGGCGGAGTCCGTCACCGCTTCACGCTGTGCGCTCTCGTCACTGCCGCCGGCCGCTTTCACGCGATCGACAGTGATTTTACGGAAAATGACGGCGATCATTTGGAAAGTCGATCCGCTACCCAGCCCCGCCGTGAGGAACAACACCATAAAGATGCCGTAGAAGGCGATAAACGAACCGCCCTCGCCCGCTGTCGGCAAGGTCAGGAACAACAGCGCGGCGAACACGGCCATCACCACAAAGTTGATCAACGTCACCCGCACGCCGCCGAAACGGTCAGACAGCGCGCCGCCGACCGGCCGTGCCAGCGCACCGAGGAACGGCCCGAAGAAAGCGTAATGCAGGATCACGACCTCCGGAAATTGCGTCTTCGACAGCATGGCGAAACCGGCGGAGAAACCGATGAAAGAACCGAAGGTCGCGAGGTACAGCAAACTCAGCATCCACAAATGCCCACGTTTGAGCACTGGCAGTTGCTGGCGCAGCGATGCCTTGGCAGCCGCCAGATCGTTCATGCCGAACCAGGCCGCCAAGGTGGCGACCAGCAGGAACGGTACCCAGATCCAGGCGGCATTTTCCAGCCACAGCTGCCCCCCTTCTGCCTGATCTTGCGCCGTGCCGCCAAACAGACCAAACAGGCTGAAAGAGATCGCCAACGGCGCGACCAGTTGCATGACGCTGACGCCCAGATTCCCCAACCCGCCGTTGAGACCCAACGCGCCACCCTGACGCGCTTTCGGGAAGAAGAAGCTGATATTGGCCATGCTGGAGGCAAAGTTGGCGCCCGCAAAACCGCACAGCAGGGAAATGATGACGAATACACTGTACGGCGTGCTGCTGTCCTGCACCGCGAATCCCAGCCACAGGCACGGCACCAGCAGGAAGCAGGTGCTGATAGCGGTCCAGCGACGGCCGCCAAACAGCGGGATCACGAAGGAATACGGCACGCGTAAAATAGCGCCCGAGACCGACGGCAGCGCTGTCAACAGGAACAATTGGTCAGTGGAAAAGTTGAAGCCAACCTTGTTCAGGTTGACCGCCACGGCGCTGAACAGCATCCAGACGCAGAAGGCCAGCAGCAGACAGGGAATGGAAATCCACAGGTTGCGGGTGGCGATGCGATGGCCACGCTGCAGCCAAAAGGCGCTGTCTTCAGGATGCCAATCCTGAATCAGCGCACCGGTTTTCTTTGATGAAGGCGTTGCAAGTTGCGACATAAAAACCTCAGACACGGGGGATTATTCCGACACCCTAGGGGGCGGCCCCGGCGGCAAAGTTGATGTATATCAACCCGAATGCAAGTAGTTGGCGGCACAAATAGCG
>NZ_JVEL01000196.1:0-292 GCF_001076875.1 Serratia sp. 506_PEND | reverse complement strand
TGTTGTTACTGACGGGGGTCCGTACGATTGAGCTACGTGCAGCCGAATGGCATGAGTTTGATCTGGATAACGCGTTATGGACGATCCCAGAAAGTCGTATGAAGAAGCGCCGCAAACATCTGGTACCGTTGTCAAATCAGGTTCTGGCGATCCTGCAGGAACTCCGTGCCTACACTGGTCAGTACCAACTGGTATTTCCAGGGCGCTGCAATATCAACAAACCGATGAGTGAGGCCAGTATCAACATGGTGATCAAACGCATCGGTTATGATGGCAAGGCTACCGGCCACGG
>NZ_JVEL01000195.1:0-252 GCF_001076875.1 Serratia sp. 506_PEND | reverse complement strand
GGCTGGTGCAGGCGATCGTCGCACTGCGCGCGCAACTGCTGGCGACAGAGAGTGAAGACGATGATGAACCGATGGCCGCACTGCGCGATCTCGAGCAGGAGCTTGACACGCTACAGGCATCATCGGTGCGGGTGTCAGCGCATGTGGATGCCCGGCAGGTGGCTTCGGTGGTGGCAGAGTGGACCGGCGTGCCTGTCAACCGTATTTCGCAAAGCGAACTGGACGTGGTGATGAACCTGCCGGCGTATCTTG
>NZ_JVEL01000194.1:0-2345 GCF_001076875.1 Serratia sp. 506_PEND | reverse complement strand
GTTCCAGTTATCTCGACTATCTTCTTTTAGACTCGAAATTCTTGGTTGGCCTTTTTTAAACATCCATTGTGAATGTGAAACAAGGCTTTGAACAACCTCAGGTATAACATTCCTAGGCGAACCAATAGCAATATTCAACGCAACTAGCGTTGAATGTTCCCCATCGATCTTAATCGTAACTATAAATGGCTCCTTTTGCATAAAGCATACATATCTATCACTAGGAGGCTTACAATACCAGTGGTAAATATCTAGTTTAGTTAAATCCAAAACCAAATGTAAACAAATATGCAACCATCTACCAAATTCATTTGAAGTTATTAATCCACTGATTTTATGAGCTTCGGAAGGAGTCATTTTCTTATCAATATGAGCGGCAAGCTTATTTCTTATCGTAGATATATCGGATTTATGATCATGAGGAAGAAGGTGAGATAATAAATCTTGAATTTTTGACACATCTTTGATTTTTGACTTATCTAGTAGACAACTTGTTTCTTTATTATTTTGAATATCATTACAGAGATCATCTAAAGATTTAACTAAAGAGTGAAGAGGCGTCAATGCTATTTTTAATTTTCTTTTTGTCTTAGTGGCATTCTTTTGATTCGCTGAGCCTACTAAAAGATCATCTAAATCTCGCAGACACTCCAAGCAACGCCATAATTTTTGCGCAGCACTATTTGAAGGAAACCAAGCATCTACCTCAACATTCTCCAAGGAGTCAGAAATACTCCTTGAAGTGTCATCCAGAAATATCGGCATTCCTTTTTTTTCTGTTTCATTATTCATAGCAGATATCCTAACGCCGTCAGCAAAATCGGCTTTATTGTAATGTGAAAACGAAAGGGTTGTTATTACTGCATGGTTATTTATGCTGCTTCGCTTTCTGCATATTCGAGGCTTTTCAGGTACTGTAGAGCCACCGGATCGGCAATATATTCAATCTGCCCATGATGACGCTCCACCTCATCGATAATTCTGCTGAGTTCAACCCGGAAAAACTCTTTACGCAAGTTAATCCTGTTAATACGGTAGCTTTCCAAATGGTCGTGCAGCGTTTTTTCCAGTGCGGGCGCATCATCACAGGAAATCATGGCGTGGACATCGAAATCGAACGGTACGGCAGCCCCACTTAACTCTTTTACCCGATCCATTGGCTCCAATCGTCGGGTCATGCCAATTTTGAAGACATCCTCACCAAAAGAGCCAATGTTTGAAATTACATACACATGCCCCTGCTTCGTGAGCTGCGCCATGGATTTAGCACGTTCATATTGCTGATGTACATCCTGGATTTTTTGCTCCAGCTCAAAACGCTGTCTCTCAAGTTCTTCCCTGTACGTGCCTTCAGCAGCCAGAAGGGCTTCCTCTAGCACTCGTTGCTGTTCAGCGAGTCTCAGCTCTTCATCTTCAGCTTCGCGCTGCTGCCTGTCAAGTTCATCCTGACGCTGCTTTTCTTCACGCATCTGACGTTTAAGCTCGGCCTGATGATCCTTTTCTTCCTGCGCTTTTTCCAGCAACGCGACCTTATCCAGGAATTGCTTTTTTACCCCCTCCCAGTCAGCATTATCTTCAAGCTCAAGAAAAATGACTTTTTCTCTAATGGCTGCGTATGAATCTTTTTCCTTGCGCAGCTGGTCATATTTGCTTTGCCAGTTATTCACCGTGGTACCGGAAAGCAATGTTTTCACTTTGAAGTTATATGCTGAGTCAACAATACGCTGCAGGGCACGACCAGCCTTATTTCTGGCCTCGTGATAGTCATCCCAGAGACTGGCAAGCCGTTTCTTTTCCTGATGGATCCCCCGTACCACCTCGGTGCTTACAGTTTCTTCAAAGGCTTTCTCTTTCTGTGCAAGGTCTGACACCGCCTGTTCAAGGTCCGCTGTTTTCTTACTGAAGCCCCGGTAAATGAAAACCCGTAGAACCAGCGCAACGGCAAGTAATAAGCCAAAGAACAAACCTATGATACCAGCCGGATTAGAAACAGACTCAATAAATTGCTCATTAAGATTGATTAATGCTCTGACCGCGACATAAACACCCCAAGCAATTACTCCAATAATAATCAGGATAATACCCGCTGTATTATCATCTTTTTTTCTTCTTGCCACGTTCTCTTCCTTCACTTGTCTTTTCAGTTTTTAATTCATACTTCACAGTCACAATGAAATAATATCAAGGTGCCCTCTGGAAAATACACTACTGTTTTTCATATGCCACAGCTGCATTCCCCTTAGCTATCCTCCAGCGCTTCTCTCGTTCCAGAACCAGTCCGGCCTGCCGTAACTGCTCCAGGATAAAGCGGGTGGTGTGCTCACTCAGGCCTGTCATGGTGGTGA
>NZ_JVEL01000193.1:0-14961 GCF_001076875.1 Serratia sp. 506_PEND | reverse complement strand
GAAGGGGCAAGCTTTTTTGAATCGCTTGCCAAACAGGGGAAGTCCATCCGCGTGCTGACCAACGCGATGAACACCACCGACGTGCTGGTGGTGCATGCGGGCTATGCCAAATACCGACGTGAGCTGCTGCAGGCGGGCGTGGAGCTGTTCGAGTTGAAATTGCGCGCCGGCCAACCGACGGGGCGCAAGGAGCTTAAACCGCTAGGGTTGTCCGGCGCGGCGCTGCACGCGAAAACCTTCGCCATCGACGATAAGCGGGTGTTTATCGGTTCGTTCAATTTCGATCCGCGCTCGGCGCACCTGAACTGCGAAATGGGATTCTTGATCGACAGCCCGACGTTGGCGGCCGACACCCGTCAACTGTTTGATGGCCCGCTCGAGTATGCCGCCTATCGGCCGACATTGACGCCCAAGGGCAAAATGGTGTGGAACGAAGCCTTCGAAGACGGCCACACCGAGGTGCATCAACAAGAGCCCGGCGCCGGCTGGGTAAAACGCATCGTTCTCACCGTGGCCGGCTGGCTGCCGATCGAGTGGATGTTGTAACGGCGGCGAATGCCGCCGCCACCCGTTGAGTCAACCGTTGCAAGGGAACCTCGCCCGCGATGATTGCGATGAGGCGCGCATCCTCAAACAGGGCGAGGGAGGGCACGGATTTGATGCCGAATGCAGGGGCGAGCGTCGGCGCCTGCGCGACGTCAATGCGGCCGAAGGCGATCTCGTTGGCGTGACGGTGCAGCTGTTCAACGATCCCCTGCATATTCTGGCAGGGGCGGCACCAGGATGCGGAAAAGTAGAGGATGACCCGCTGCCCCTCGGGTTTGTCTGCGTCATAGAGGAAACGGGTCACCTCATGGGGCTCCGCCAGGTTCGTGATCGTCATGGCAGGCTCCTGACGATCTCCATCCCCATCCAAAACATCGTGACGATTTGTGTGAAAAAGAAAGCGAAGCGCCAGGTGGCGACGTTTTCCGTCTGCTCGAAACCGATGTGAACCAGGCTCTGCGCCATGCGCGCGCCGAGCAGGACCAGAGACAAGACATTCAGCGTGGTGCTTTCCACCTGAAATACGGCTATCGCCACAACGAGGGCCGTATAAACCGGCAAATTCTCAATGCAGTTGCGATGCGCCGCAATGGCGCGCTGGTAGCCATCGCTGCCCTGCGGTTTGTTCGCTTGCCATTCGCTGACCGTGGCGCGGCCGGTTAAAATTCTGGACCAGCGATAAACGCCGACGGTGCCGAATAGAATCAATAATGTCCAGCCGGCAAACGCCAGCAGCACCAGGGTTGGCATATTCATAACGCATTCTCACTTGTGTAGGGGAAGGCCGGCGGCCTCAGGGAGAGCCAATCGGCTTGAACACAAGGTTATATTAGGATTGAGTAAATTAGCAATACCTAATTTAATAAATGCTAATGTAATGCTGTGCCAGCGCCTGAAAGCCGCTATAATGCGGCTGAATGATGACGGGGCGGTGATTGACCATGAATGCAAAAGCTAAGCAGGATCCCTTTTTGATCGACGGAGCGGTTGAAGCCGCCAGGCTGTTGAAAGCGATAGGCAATGAACACCGCTTGCTGGTGCTTTGCCTGCTATTGAAACACGATGAGATTGCCGTGGGGGAGCTACAACAGTTGGTGCCGCTCAGCCAATCGGCGCTGTCGCAGCATCTGGCGAAAATGCGCAATGAAGGTCTGGTAACGTACCGACGCGAAGCGCAAACCCTGTTTTACCGCATCGATGACCCAAACGTGGCGAAAGTGATCGCCACGCTCAGAGAGATTTACGCGCCGAAGTGAACAGGGCGTTGATCGCCGGCCGAGATTCGCTTATCGGTTGGCATCTGCATCACCAGAGAGTTTAAAAGTAAACAACGCCGTTTCATGAACACGGCCCGGTGTCCAGCAGCTGCGTGCGATGGCGCTTTTGGTGTCGCGATAGAACTCTGGGGTGCCCGTCAGCACGATATTTCTGGCTTTACCCTTATCATCAACATCAAACGTTGCGCTCACTTCGCCTTCGCGTTTTTCTGCCTTCGCAGAGGCGGAATAGTGTGGCCGCTCATAAAAAACTTGTCCGTCGCATCCCAGGTTAGGCGGTTGCTTTGCCGTTGGAACATCGCTGCCTGCACGCCAGGCATAAACGCAATCATTCACCGCACTGGCTTTTTCACAGCCATCAGGCTGCATTGGCACGCAGCCGGCAAGTGCCAGGCTCAGCGGGAGGAGGGGGAGTCGTGACATGGCATTTCCTGCATGACTTATCAATCAGATAACGTATATTTTCGCTGAGCGTAGAGTATTTGGAAAGAGAAATGATGCAGCGTCTGTCGATATAAATCGGCCGTGTTTTTCGGCAGAGTGATAAAGCAGAATTTATTGGATTTTATTTTATTGAATTATATTTTTTATATTATTTACCGATAAAGATTACTGGCGTTTTTAATTATTTCCCAAGGCAGTAAAATCGGAAAAAATGACCGATTGGATTATTCTTTTCTGTAGCCACTTCGGCAGAAACCAAAGGATATTCCGCCATGCGCATGATGAAAGCCGCCGCCTTTATCGAAAAGGGGCGAATAGAACTCATTGAAAAACCTATTCCTTCCCCTGGCCCCAACGATGCCTTGCTCAAAATAACCACGACGACAATCTGCGGCACGGATATTCATATCCTCAAGGGGGAATACACGGTGCCGCGTAGGTTGACCATTGGCCATGAGCCGGTCGGCATTATTGAAAAGTTGGGAAGCAATGTTAAAGGCTTTCAAGAGGGGCAGCGGGCATTGGCTGGGGCTATTTGCCCCTCTTTTACCTCCTATTCATGTCAGGACGGCTTTCCCGCGCAGGACGGTTCCTATTTACCCGAATGCCGCTGCCATGGCTATAAAGCCACGGCGGGTTGGCGCTTCGGCAACGTTATCGACGGCACTCAGGCTGAATATGTCTTGGTGCCTGATGCGGAAGCTAATCTGGCGCTCATCCCCGACGGTCTGACGGATGAACAGGTGCTGATGTGCCCGGATGTGATGTCTACCGGTTTCAAAGGGGCAGAAAATGCCAACATTAACATTGGCGATACGGTAGCCATTTTCGCCCAGGGCCCGATCGGCTTATGTGCCACCGCGGGGGCTCGCCTGCGGGGCGCCAGCCTGATTATTGCCATCAGCAGCTCTCCCGAAAAGCTGATGATGGCGGGAAAAATGGGGGCAAACGTCTTGTTGAATTACAAGGAAACCGATGTGATTGATGAAATATTCAAGATTACGGCAGGGCGCGGCGTGGATGCCAGCATCGAGTGTTTGGGGACGCAGGCCACCTTTAATCAGGCGCTGCGAGTCTTAAAACCCGGTGGCACATTGTCCAGCCTTGGCGTCTATAGCGACGATATTCAATTGCCTGTCGAGGCGTTTGCCTATGGGCTTGGCGATCATACGATTCGGTCGGCTCTGTGCCCCGGCGGCAAGGAACGGATGCGCAGAATGATGAACGTGATCCAGCATGGCGGTTTGGATCTCACGCCGTTCGTGACGCATCGTTTTCAACTGGAGAATATTGCCGAGGCTTACCACCTGTTCTCCGAAAAGCGCGATGGCGTGATTAAGTTGGCGATAACCCCGTAACGTGATGAACTCTGCGCAGCGGCCGTGGCCGCCGCGCAGGGTGTTATTGGCTGATCGTCTGCTGTAGCGCCTGAACGGAAGAGACGATGCCGGCATCGACCGACATGGTCAAATCTTCCATTTCCAACGACACCCAGTCGTTGTAGCCCATCATGCGCACCACCGAGAAGAATTCCTTCCACCACTGCAGATCCCGGCCGCAGCCGACGGCGACATAGTTCCAGGCGCGGCCGGCCACCTCGTCGATCGGTTTGGTTTCCAGCAGTCCGTTAACTTCGACGACACCGCGTTCCAGGCGAACGTCTTTGCCGTGTACATGGTGAATGGCGGGGCCAAGGGCGCGAGCGACCGCGATGGGATCCGCGCCCATCCAGATCAAATGGCTGGGATCGAGGTTCAGGCCCACCATCGGGCCAACGGCTTCGCGCAACCGGAACAGCGTTTCCGGGTTCCACACCAGCATGGCGCTGAAGTTTTCCAGCGCAAAGCGCTCGACGCCGCACGCTTTGGCTCGGGCGACCAGCGCCTGCCAATAGGGGATCGCCACCTCATTCCATTGATAGTCCAGACAGTTTTTCACCGTCGGCGGCCAGCTGACGGTATAGGTGATCCAGTTGGGGATGGTGTCATGCGGGCTGGCCGGCGGCAGGCCGCTCATCATGACGATTTTCTTCACCCCCAGCAGGCCGGCCAGCTCCAGCGTATTGTCGGTTTGGCGCAGATGGCGCTGCCCCAGCTCGCCCGGATCGAGCGGATTGCCGGAGACATTGAGCGCGGCGATCTCCATGCCGCGGCTGGCCAGCGCTTGCTGCAGCTGCCGGCGTTTGGCGGGGTTGGCCAGCAGTTCCTCGGTATCCAGATGGGGCGCCGGGGACCAACCGCCGGTGGTCATCTCCACGCCGCGCACCCCCAGCTCCAGCAGCCGATCCAGCATCGGCTCGAAGGGTAAATGGCCCAGGCTGTCGGTACAGAACGAAAGTTTCATGGTGCTTTCCTTATTGGTAATTAACCCAGGTGGCGCCGTTGTCGGCGGAACGAACGCAGTTTTCAATCCAGCGCACGCCTTCCAATCCGGCATCGATATCCGGATAGATCAGCGCGGCCAGCGTCTGCCGATCGCCGCGCTGACTGGCGCTGATGGCGATGGCGAACTTGAGGTAAATATTGGCCCAGGATTCGGCTAGCCCTTCGGTATGCAGCGCGCCGAGCCGCTCTTCTGCCAGCGCGCTGTCGTCCAGATAGGGCATGCCGTGGTGCAGCGTTTGGTTGGGCCGCCCCTGGATCTCATAGCGCAATTCGCCGGGCGTGGAATCGCTCCATTGCAGGCTGGCGCGTGAGCCCACCACGCGAATGCTTTGGCTGTCCATCGCGCCCGCATTGATGGCGGAGGCCCACATGCGCCCGACGGCGCCGTTTTCGTAGTGCATCAGCACCATGGCATTGTCTTCCAGCGGGGCGCGGGAAGGGATAAAGCTCTGGCGATCGCACAGCAGGGAGGCAATTTTCATGTCGGGCATGACCAGCTGTGAGATGTAGAAGGTGTGGGTGGAAATGTCGCCCAGCACAAAGGAGGGGCCGGCGATTTTCGGATCGACGCGCCACTTTTGCGCCTCGAACGTGTCCGCGCTTTCGTTGGCGTTGAAGCCATGGGTGTACTGCAATTCGACCATGCGTATTTCGCCGATGTCGCCGTTCGCGATCATGGCGCGCATCTGCATCAGCAGCGGATGCCCGGAGAAGCCGTAGGTTACGCCGACGATCAGGCCTTTCTCCGCCGCCAGCGCCTTGATTTCTCTTGCCTCCGCCGTAGTGAAGAACAGCGGTTTTTCGCAGATGACATGCAGGCCGGCATTCAGCGCGGCGCGCGTGATTTCATAATGGGTGCCGTTAGGGGTGGCGATGGTCACCACCTCAACGCCATCTTCGCGGTTGGCCTCTTGTTTCAGCAACTGCTGATAGTCGTCATAGCAGCGTTCGGCGGGCACGCCGAGATTGACGCCAAACTCACGCCCGCGCGCCGCGTCGATATCAAAAGCGCCGGCAACCAGCCGATAGGCGGTATTGTCGCGCAGTGCGCCGGAACGGTGCTTGTAGCCCACCTGACTGAGGCGGCCGCCGCCGATCATCGCCCAACGCAGCGGGCGAGGGATGCTTCTTTCACCATTTAACATGCTGACTCCTGACACTGTGGCTTTGCACTCGGGTGCAAAGCGGGTTGAAAAAGAGAGTGGCAACGGTTTATTTTTGGTTCATCTGCGCAAATTGCGGGTAGTTTTCTCGCGTCACGGTGGCATAAGGCACCCAGTTGTAAGACTCGGTTTTGGCGTGATCCAACATCGCTCGGGTCACTTGCACCGCGCCGATCGCCTGGGCTTTGGCATCCTGGAAAATAGTCACCGCCAGGTCGCCGTTTTTGATAAATTGCAGGCCGTCGGGCGTGCCGTCGATACCGGCAACCCGTACGCCGTTCTTTTTGGCCTGCTTCAGCGCCATGATCGCGCCGATGGCCATCTCATCGTTGTTGGCGGCGATCGCATCGATCGGTACGCCGTTCAGCAACCAGCCGGAGACCACGTCGACCGCTTCATTGCGTTGCCATTTCGCAGTCTGTTTCTCTCTACCACTTTCAGCTCTTTGTGTTTGGCGATCACCGCTTCCACCGCGCGGGTGCGCTCGCGGGTTTCTTCGTTGGAGAGGGCGCCCATCAGGATCGCCACGTTGCCGCGGTAATTCATTTTTTTCGCCAGGGCCTCCATCTGCAGGCGGCCGCTGAGCGCCGAGTCGGAGCCGACGTAGGCCGTCGCGCCGCTCAGCGGCACTTCGGGTTTGCGGTTGACGAAGATAAGGGGGATAGCGGCGCGTTTGGCGGCCGCTATCATCGGCTGGACGCCTTGCGTATCGACCGGGTTGAGGATAATGGCGTCCACGCCCTGATTAATCAGATCGTCTACCTGCTGCACCTGCAGGGCGACATCGCCTTTGGCATCGACGAACTGGCCTTGCAGCTGCTGCGCAGCCAGTTCACGCGCCATTTGGCTGCGCAGGATGGAGACGAAGTTGAGATCGAAATTGGCCAGCGCCACGCCGACCTGATAGCTCTTGGCCTGAGCGGTCATGACAAACAGCGAGCAGGCTAACATCAACAACAGTCTGGTTTTTTTCATTACGGTATCCTGTTGAGAAGAGAGGTGTTAGGTAAAAACAGTTCTTTTGCAACCGGGTGCAAATCAGAAGAAAAAACCGCGATGAGTCTCTGAATGCCACCGTGAATGTCGGCCATGAAGAAAATTTGGTCAACAGGGGAAAGGTGAAAACAGCGCGGACGATCACAAACTCTTTACGGCTTGCACCCGGTTGCACAACAAATTGCAATCGAGTGCAAAAACGGGACATAATCGCAGCAGGTATGCCGACAGGCGCTTAGGGGATCTGAGCGAGCAGGGTATAGTGTGACTTCACCGAAGCAGGGATCGACGCAACCATGATAAAACACCACAAAGCCACCGCCAGCGACGTCGCCGAAAAGGCCGGCGTCTCTAAATGGACGGTATCGCGCGCCTTTACGCCCGGTGCGTCGATCTCGGACAACGCGCGTGAAAGCGTATTGGCGGCGGCCGCCGAGCTGGGCTATCGGCCAAACCTGCTGGCGCGCAGCCTGTCGCAAAAACGCACGCACATCATTGGCGTAGCCATCGACGAGATGAAGAACCCGCATTCGATGATGATGCTCGATATGGTCACCAAACAGCTGCAAACTCGCGGTTATATGGCGCTGCTGCTGAACATCACCGCGGGGGAAAACTACCGGGCGGTGATGGCGATGGCCGATCAGCTGCAGGTCGATGGCATTCTGTTCCTGGCGACGGTGTTAACCAAAGAGTGGGCGGCGATCGCGCAAGATCTGCATCAGATCCCGCTGGTGCAGGTGTGCCGCAATACGGAAAGCGAACACATTGATGTGGTAAACATAGACGGTTACCGCGCCGGCGAAGAGATCGCCACGCTGCTGATAGAGCAAGGTCATCGGCGCTTTGGCTACATGAAGGGGCCGGATACGCAAAGCAGCCATTTGCTGCGCATGGAAGGCTACCGCGACAAACTGATGGCCGCCGGCTTTCAGCTGGATCGGGTGCTCACCGCCGGCCACTACGATCGCCAGCGCGGTTTCCAACTGATGAGTGAATACCTGCAGGCAACGCCGGAAAGCGAGCGGCTTGAAGCGCTGTTCTGCGAGAACGACGTGCTGGCGCTGGGGGCGCTCGAAGCGCTCAGGCAAGTGGCGCCGTCGTCCGCGATGGCCGTGGTGGGTTTCGACGATATCGACGAGGCCGGCTCAGCCAACTGGGCGCTGACCAGCTACAGCCAACGTATTGACCGGCTGGTCGAAGAGGCCTTGAATCGCCTGATCGACAATCGCGCCACGGCAGACGGCGCCTGGCGGCACGGAGAATTGCGGGTTCGGCGGTCGCATGTGAAGCAAGAGGGAATTCAGATCGCTGATTGAGTTCATGGCGGATAATATTTCCGCCATGCTAAAATTATGGAGTTTCATCTGGCACAGAGATAAGCCAGGGTGTAGCAGAGCTATTTTTTATGGCCTCAAGATAATTTTCCACCATAATCTGATTTTTTTCAGACATTTCACAAAATATTACCAGTTGGCCGAATAGTTCAGTGTCATCATTGATTTCATCAGGAATTACTTCCGGAACGAATGTAATAGCGCGTTTAGACAACGTTCGCACGGTGAATTTTTTGCCAAACTCAGGTTGGCTATCAAACGCATTAACGCCTGTCCTTCCTGAATTTCACAATGAAATAAATTACTGCAGCAAAGACTAAACCATAAAAAAAGAGTAATGACCGATCGGGCATGATTCCATTCGCCAAAAAATTGATATTGCGTGTAATTTATAGTAATGGTTTAAAATAAGCAATATCCGGTTTGATTTTCAACCGTTACGACAGGAATCACATCCGCTTAAATCTGAACCCCTGTGTGAGTTTCTTGTCTCCAGATTTCACGTAGCGCGATCAAAAAGGAGGGCATGTTGACCCATTTTGCAGAGTGGCTTAGCCAAATTCAGGCGCTTGAGGTTGAACTGCACCAGCCAACGACGCGCTGCGATCCGAAACGTGTCGCGGCATTGTTGCATGAAGACTTTGAAGAGATTGGTCGTTCAGGGCTGCGCTATGACAAGCGCCAGACCGTTGCGGCGCTGGAGATGGAAACGGATTATCCGCAGATTGTCGCCGAAGCTTTTAAGCTGGCGCAAATCAGCGAAGGCGCCGTGTTGCTGACGTATAAAAGTTTTCAGCGTGACGCACAGGGCCGCGCCGTTCGTTGCACTGAGCGCTCATCGATTTGGCTCCTGAAAGATAAAGAGGGTTGGCAGATGCGATTTCATCAAGGTACGCCGACTGATGATTGATTGCGTTTAAAAGCGGCGAGTGACAGTAAGCCTGGCGGGAAAATGGAATGTCGGAATGATAACGTTGAAGGTGAGGCGAGAGATGATGTGCAGGGCTAATCCCGGTGCGTATTCAGTATTTCAATTTAACATAATATACATTATGCGCACCTAAGTGGTGATATGTGGATTCTGCCGTCCAGGCCTGACTACTTGGGGTTTCTCCTGCGGCCAACCAGGCCAGCGCAGCGCCAACTGCTCATGCCGCTGAACAAATTCGTTTTTCAACCGGCCATAAGCCGCCGGGTTTTGCCGGCTGTCTTCTGCTGCCTGACGTTTGATTGCCGCATATTGCTGAGCAACATCATGATGCTTGCGCAGATAATCTCTGAACGCCAAATGTCGGATCGCCTGTTCACTTCCTGCAGTAAATGCATGATTGCCGTTTTCCTTGATGTAGTAACGCCTGCCGGCTATGCCGTTCTCGCCGCGCGGCGTAGATCTCATATCATGCATCCTGTCATTCAAACCATCCAACGCCGCCAGGCTTTCAACTTCTAACAAGATATCAATCGCGGCAGCTCCTGCTGATGAATTGCCGTTAACATGCCGGCCAGTATGCGCTCTGTCATTTCCTGCCCCAATAATGATGACCGGGCATGGTTTCTATGGCGCCTACCTGCCGGTATTGGCCAGAAATCCCCTGCTTTTTTTGATCGCGCTACGTGAAATCTGATAAAACGTGGCGGCTAAGATACTGCAGATTTCACCCAAACGCGTCACTTAAGCGGGCAGTATTTGCACGCTAAATGCGCATTGGCGCGCGTTTGATCGCTTTCGGCACGCACCTCGGCGTTGGCTATACTGAATGGGAACATTCCTCCTCGCTCCAGGAGCCTCCCCATGTTTGATCATGTGAAATTTGGCGTCAGCGACTTTGCCCTCAGCAAAGCGTTTTTCCTCAATGCGCTGGCGCCACTGGGCGTAAAAATCGTTGCCGAAGGCGACCCCGGCTATGGCATTGAGTTGTGTCCCGAACGGGGTAATGTGTCATTATGCCTGTTTCAGACCGATGAAAAGCCGGCGCATCTGCACCTGGCATTTGCCGCAAGCAGCCGTGAGCAGGTCGATGCGTTCTACCACGCCGCGCTAAACGCCGGCGGCAAAGACAATGGCGCGCCCGGTTTGCGGCCCAATTACCATGCCCATTACTATGCGGCATTTGTGATCGCCCCGGATGGCCACAATATCGAGGCGGTTTGCCACAACCCGATGGACTAATGATTTTTCTAGTTAAAACAGTCTGTTAATTATGACCTCACACACTCTATTTAACATAACATTGTGATGCTCGCTAACCCTGTTCTGGCCGCCATTCTTCATATTTCCAGTAAAGCGGATGGCGATCCGTTACTTTGGCAGCCCCATCGCGGAGTAAAATATTCTGTAGGCTGATGTCATTGACGCTGCTCTTCCCTACTCTCCTTATATCTGAAGTCCCTCAGCCTTCAGTATGGCGTACCTGACGACGAATAACTTGCGGCGGCTGCCCAATCGTACGAATAAAAGCGCGCCGCATACGTTCTCTGTCGATAAATCCTGTTTGCCTGGCGATCTCATCCAGCGAACTGTTGCTCTCCTCTAACATCGCCCGCGCCGATTCCAGCCGCAGATACTCAACGGCCCTTGCCGGCGACTGTCCGGTTTCCGCCTGAAAGATACGGCTGAATTGACGAGGCGACAGATTCGCCACGTCGGCCAGTTCTTCAATATTTAGACGACGGTCCAGATTGCGGCGCGCATAGGTCAGCACCTTCTGAATGCGATCGGTTTTCGGTTCCAGCTCCAGTAGTGACGAGTACTGCGATTGCCCACCCGTGCGGCGATGGTAAAGCACCAGTTTTCGCGCTATAGACCGGGTGATATCGGGGCCCAAATCACTTTCGATCAACGCCAGAGCGAGGTCGATAGCCGCTGTCATCCCTGCTGATGTCCAGTACGGACCATCGCAGACAAATATCCGGTCTTCTTCAACCTGTATCTTCGGGTAGCGCTGCTTGAGTTCCCGGGCATACATCCAGTGCGTGGTGGCGCGATGTCCGTCCAGCATTCCGGCTTCCGCAAGCAAAAACGTCCCAATACACGCTGCTGCGACCCGACGGGCGAATGGCGCGGCGCGGCGCACGAACGCGATGGTATCGGGTGTCGCCTTTTCCATACTGGCGCCAAACAGCAAAACATCGTAATGCGTTTCAGTAAAGGCTTCCGTCACCACATCGAAGCCCGCGGATGTGCGTAACGCGCCGCCATTTTCCGAAAGCAAATGAATGTCATAGACCGGTTCCGGCAACACCATATTGGCGACTTCAAACGCGGTAATAACCGCAAAGCCCATCGGCGAATAACCGGGTGTGAGGATAAAACCGACTCTGCGCATATAGCGGACCCATCATAATCCAATGTCATAAAAAGGCGTTTATATGACATTTAAGACATAAAATGCGAGTGTTATTGTGCTCATCATTGAAAATAACCACCCTGGAGAAAAACATGAGCACATCATCAAATGGCACCGCCCTGGTGACCGGCGCTTCAAGCGGCATCGGCGCACTCTATGCCGACAGACTCGCTAAACGCGGCTACGATCTGATCCTTGTGGCGCGCAATACTGACCGTCTGGAACAGGTTGCCCAACGGATCCGCGATACTCATCATCGTCAGGTCCGTATTATCGGCGCGGACCTCGGTAACCCGCAGGAACTACGCCATGTGGAAGAGCTACTGCGTAATGAAACGTCACTGACTATGCTGGTGAATAATGCCGGTTTTGGCGCCGTAACGCCGCTTCTGGATTCGAATGTTGATGAAATGGAAGCGATGATTAACCTCAACGTCACCGCGCTGATGCGTTTAACTTATGCGGCTGCACCGGCAATGCTCGCTCGCGGAACGGGAACAATCATTAATATCGCGTCTATCGTCGCGATTAGCCCGGAAACCCTGAATGGGATTTATGGCGCAAGCAAAGCCTTTGTGCTGGCGTTCAGCCACTCTCTGCAGCACGAGCTCGGGGATAAAGGGATTCGCGTTCAGGCCGTTTTACCCGGCGCGACGGCGACCGCGTTCTGGAATGTGCCAGGCGTAGGCGGCCATGAAAATCTGCCGCAATCATGGGTCATGAAAAGCGAGGAGATGGTCGATGCCGCGCTGGCAGGTTTAGATGCCGGTGAAACGGTGACCATCCCGCCATTGCAGGACGGTGAAGAATGGAATGCCTGGGAGGCCGCTCGCCGTACCATGAGCCAGCATCTCAGCACTGCGCAGCCGGCCCCGCGTTATCGCCGTTAAGGCACGTCCATTCATTACGTCTGATGTTCCAAAACCGCCTGAGGGATATTACGAAAGCTTATCGCCAGGCGGTTGTAGGCGTTGATGAGACTGATAGCCAGCGTAAGGTCACATACCTCTTCGTCGCTGAAATAGCGCCGCAAATCTGGCGCGCGTTCACGCCGGTTTGATGAAGGGGCAATGAGCGTCATATATTCAGCCCAGGCTAACGCCGCGCGCTCCTTTAAAGAAAAAATGCCTTCGGTACAGACCCATCCCTGGAGCGCCGCCAGTTTCTCAGCGCCGACGCCCTCTTTCATCAACATACGCGTATGCAAATCAGTGCAATACGCGCAGCCGTTAATCTGGCTGACGCGTAAATTAATGAGATCGCGCAGTCGCTCGTCCAAACCGCAATGACAGAGGTAATGGTCAATGGCGCTGAATGCCTGGACGCCAGCGGAAGACGTCCGGGTGTAATCAATTCGGACGCCCATTTACTACGGCTTACTGTCTGGCGTGGTGAGCTGAGTATCTTTGGTGTCCACGACAAATACCGCCAGTAGTTTCGCCGGTTTGGTTTTGCTGGCGTTACGGCTGACAACATGGTGCGCGCCAGGATCTTCATACCAGCTTTCGCCTGCCCGATAAGTCCGTTCAGGTTGACCTTCGACCTGACTGATAATCTCGCCTTCCACGACATAGGCGTAGATAAATGAAGAAGGAGCATGCGTATGAGATGCCGATGCAGCGCCCGCAGGATAAAGGACTTCGACGGCAGTAAGCGATTTACCCGGAATGTTGGGGATCGCATGCGAAAAATTCGGTTTAACCGTCTCGCCTTGCCCCTGTGGTTCAGCGCCCTGCGCCAAAACGGTTGTTGAGAAGATCATTCCGACAGCGGCTACTGCGGATAAAAATGGATTTCTGCTTATCATATGACGGGCTCCTGACTGGAGTTGTTAAGCTTGCAGGTGTGACGCCGCGCGATCGCCACGTCACAACACGCAATATCAGGGTTTTTGCGCTTCCTGCGGTACATTGCGGAAACTGATAGCCAGACGGTTATAGGCGTTGATTAAGCCTATCGCCATCGTCAAATCCGCCAGTTCCTTATCTTCGAAAACGGCAGATGCCGCCGCAAAGGCTTCATCCGGAACATGCGTTTCAGAAACCCGGGTGACGGTCTCGGCCCAGGACAGCGCCGCCTTTTCACGCGCGGTAAAGACCTCTCCGGCTTCCTCCCAAACTTGCACCAAAGCAAGTTTGACGGGGCTGAGACCTTTCTTCAGGAGATCGCGTGTGTGCATATCCAGGCAATAAGCGCAGCCGTTAATTTGGCTGACGCGCAAATTAACCAGTTCCACGAGCGTATTCTCCAGGCCACATTGCGCGACGTAGGCATAAACACCACCGAGCGCTTTAACCCCTGCCGGAGAAGTTTTAGTATAATCAATGCGTTGACTCATTTTTTATTTCCTTTATCGTTGAAACTGAGTCAAGCATAACAGCTGGATTTACACTTAAAAGAACCAAAAAACGAAGATTTTGCTGTACCACGCATCCGGGATGGCTAAAACATGCTGACCAGAGATGCCTCTGCTATTTCAAGTACACCTGCTGATTAATGGAGCGATATATGAACAGACCCACTCTGGCGCTGACGATTGACCGTAACGCACGGATATCCATCGCCGAGCAGATCCGCCAGGGGATCACCGAAGCCATTGAGAGCGGTGTTCTTGCGCCAGGCACAAGGCTCCCTTCATGGATTGACCTTGCCATACAATTGGGTATCTCTCGCGGCACGGTTAAGACCGCCTATGAACGGTTATCCGATGAGCAACTTGTCGTGATGTCCCGCTCTCGTGGAACCTGCGTCGTGGATAATCTACCGCCGGGCAGGACGGCGAAAAAGGTGCCTGAATCCGTACCCACTTCAGAATTGTTTCAGGATTTTCTCTTTCCTACAGGCGATTTTCAGATGGGGATCCCTGCCGGCGATGTCTTTCCCGTCCCCCTCTTTTCACGCCTTTTTGCGGCGTCAGCCCGTCACGCCGTGCAGTCCAGACAATGCTATGGCGACCCCAGAGGGGAAAGCGAATTGCGCCGCGAAATCGCCGGTCAGCTCACCCTTTCCAGAGGAATCAAATGCCATCCTTCTCAAGTTTTCGTGACTGCCGGATTCACCGGAGGACTTGGCCTCATACTGCACGCGCTGTCTTTACGCGGGCACAAAGCCTGGGTGGAAAATCCTGGCTTTCCGCCGGCAAGAAAAGCCTTGAGCCTTGCGGGCCTGGCCACGGTACCTGTGCGGGTCGATTCCGAAGGGATGGATATAGAATATGGCATCCATCACGCGCCTGACGCGGCAATCGCGCTGGTCACCCCCGGGCAGCAAGCGCCCCTGGGGATGGCATTATCATTGGAACGGCGCCACCGTTTAATTGAGTGGGCCCACCAAAATGGCCGCTGGATCATCGAGGATGACTATCTGGGGGAGTTGCAGCTTAATCGCCGCGCGGCGCCAGCGCTGGCGTCACAGGATATTTATGGTCGGGTTATCCATATTGGATCATTCAGTAAAACCATTAGCCC
>NZ_JVEL01000192.1:0-3991 GCF_001076875.1 Serratia sp. 506_PEND | reverse complement strand
CTGCATGAACATGGGCACCCTCAGCGGCGCGCCGAAAGTGCGGGCGATGCAGCTGATCGCCGCCTCCGAAGGCACGCGCCGCGGCAGCTACGGCGGCGCGGTGGGCTACTTCACCGCCACCGGCGATCTGGATACCTGCATCGTCATTCGCTCCGCCTACGTTGAAGACGGCATCGCCACCGTGCAAGCCGGTGCCGGCGTGGTGCTGGATTCCGTCCCGCAGGCGGAAGCCGACGAAACCCGTAATAAAGCCCGTGCCGTGCTGCGCGCCATCGCCACTGCGCACCATGCCAAGGAGGTGTTCTGATGGCCGATATCCTGCTGCTCGACAACGTCGATTCCTTTACCTACAACCTGGTCGATCAGCTGCGCGCCAGCGGCCACCAGGTGGTGATTTACCGTAACCAGATCGCCGCCGAGGTGATCATCGAACGCCTGGAGCACATGACCCAGCCGGTGCTGATGCTGTCGCCCGGCCCCGGCACGCCGTCCGAAGCGGGCTGCATGCCGGAACTGCTGCAACGCCTGCGCGGCCGGCTGCCGATCATCGGCATCTGCCTCGGGCACCAGGCGATCGTCGAAGCCTATGGCGGCCAGGTCGGCCAGGCGGGCGAGATCCTGCACGGCAAAGCCTCGGCGATCGCTCACGATGGCGAAGGCATGTTCGCCGGCATGGCCAACCCGCTGCCGGTGGCGCGCTACCACTCTCTGGTCGGCAGCAACATCCCGGCCGATCTCACCGTCAACGCCCGCTTCGGCGAAATGGTGATGGCGGTGCGCGACGACCGTCGCCGCGTGTGCGGCTTCCAGTTCCACCCGGAATCGATTCTGACCACCCACGGCGCGCGCCTGCTCGAGCAGACCCTGGCTTGGGCGCTGGCGAAGTAATATAAGGAACACGACGATGCAACCTATTCTTGAGAAACTGTACCGCGCCGAGTCGATGAGCCAGCAGGAAAGCCAACAGCTGTTCAGCGCCATCGTGCGCGGCGAGCTGGAGCCGAGCCAACTGGCGGCGGCGTTGATCAGCATGAAAGTCCGCGGCGAGCGCCCGGAAGAGATCGCCGGCGCCGCCAAAGCGCTGTTGGACGACGCTCAACCGTTCCCGCGCCCTGACTATCTGTTCGCCGATATCGTCGGCACCGGCGGCGACGGCACCAACAGCATCAATATTTCCACCGCCAGCGCCTTCGTGGCGGCGGCGTGCGGCGCGAAGATCGCCAAACACGGCAACCGCAGCGTTTCCAGCCGTTCCGGCTCTTCGGATCTGCTGGCGGCGTTCGGCATCCGCCTGGATCTGCCGGCGGAAGAAGCGCGCAAGGCGCTGGACGATCTCGGCGTGTGTTTCCTGTTCGCGCCGCAGTACCATACCGGCTTTCGTCACGCCATGCCGGTGCGCCAGCAGTTGAAGACCCGCACGCTGTTCAACGTGCTGGGCCCGCTGATCAACCCGGCGCGCCCGCCGCTGGCGCTGATCGGCGTTTACAGCCCGGAACTGGTGCTGCCGATTGCCGAAACCCTGCGCGTGCTGGGTTATCAGCGTGCGGCGGTGGTTCACGGCGGCGGCATGGACGAGGTGGCGATCCACGCTCCGACGCACGTAGCGGAATTGAACAACGGCGAAATCAGCAGCTACCAGCTCACGCCGCAGTCCTTCGGATTGGAAACCTATCCGCTGGAAGCCTTGCTGGGCGGCACGCCGGAAGAAAACCGTGACATTTTGGCGCGGCTGTTACAAGGTAAAGGCGAGCCGGCGCACGCCGCGGCGGTCGCGGCCAACGTCGCGTTGCTTCTGAAGTTATTCGGACATGAAGACCTGCGCCAAAATGCGCGGCAGGCACTGGATATGATCAACAGCGGGCAGGCCTATGAGCGTGTCATCGCACTGGCGGCAAGAGGATAAATGATGCAGGAAACCGTGCTACACAAGATTGTCCGCGACAAAGCGCAATGGATCGCGGCGCGACAACAGCAACAGCCCCTGGCCGGCTTTCAGAACGACATCGTACCGAGCGAACGCAGCTTTTATCACGCGCTGCAAGGCACCCGGACGGCTTTCATTCTCGAATGCAAGAAGGCCTCGCCTTCCAAAGGGCTGATTCGCGAAAACTTTGATCCGGTGGAGATCGCCACGGTGTATAAAGATTTCGCCTCGGCGATCTCGGTGCTGACCGACGAGAAATACTTCCAGGGCAGCTTCGATTTCCTGCCGCTGGTCAGTAAAACCGTCAGCCAACCGGTGTTGTGCAAAGACTTTATCATCGATCCGTATCAGATTTACCTGGCGCGCTACTATCAGGCCGATGCCATCCTGCTGATGCTGTCGGTGTTGACCGACGACCAGTATCGCCAGCTGGCGGCGGTGGCCCACAGCCTGAATATGGGCGTGCTGACCGAAGTGATCAGTGAAGAAGAGCTGCAGCGCGCGATCGCGCTGGAAGCGCGCGTGGTCGGCATCAATAATCGCGATCTGCGCGATCTGAGCATCGATCTGGACCGCACTCGCCAACTGGCGCCGCGCGTGCCGCATGGCGTGACGGTGATCAGCGAGTCAGGCATCAACAACTATGGGCAGATCCGCGAGCTGAGCCATTACGCCAACGGTTTCCTGATCGGCAGCGCGCTGATGTCTGAACCCGATCTGCGCGCCGCCGTGCGCCGCGTGATCCTGGGCGCCAACAAAGTGTGCGGCCTGACCCGTCCGCAGGACGCCGCCGCCGCGTATCAGGCCGGCGCCATCTACGGCGGGCTGATTTTCGTCGGCCGTTCGCCGCGCTATGTGGACATCACCCGCGCCCGCGAAGTGATTTCCGGCGCGCCGCTGAAGTACGTCGGCGTATTCTGCGACGCCCAGGTCGAGACCGTGGCGTTGACCGTTGAGCGCCTCGGTCTGCACGCGGTGCAACTGCACGGCGCGGAAGACCAGGCCTATATCAGCGCCCTGCGCGCCCGCTTGCCGGCCAATTGCCGCATCTGGAAAGCGCTGAGCGTGAAAGATCGGGTGCCGGCGCGCGATCTGCAGCATGTCGATCGCTACCTGCTCGACAACGGCGCCGGCGGCACCGGCCAACGCTTCGACTGGTCGGTATTGCAAGGCGAAGATCTGACTAACGTGATGCTGGCGGGCGGCCTGCGCGCCGACAACTGCGTCGAAGCGGCCAAGCTCGGCTGCGCCGGGCTGGACTTCAACTCCGGCGTGGAAAGCGAACCGGGCATCAAAGATCCCGCGCGCCTGGCCTCGGTCTTCCAGACCCTGCGCGCCTACTGAATACGGCTCTATATTAATAACGGATAATAACGGGAACTCTCATGACGCTGCTTAACCCCTACTTCGGCGAATTTGGTGGCCAATACGTGCCGCAAATTCTGATGCCGGCCCTGAAACAACTGGAAGAAGCCTTTGTCAGCGCCCAGCGCGATCCGGAATTTCAGGCGGAATTTATCGATCTGTTGAAGAACTACGCGGGCCGCCCGACGGCGCTGACGCTGTGCAAAAACCTCACCGCCGGCAGCAACACCAAGCTTTATCTGAAGCGTGAAGATCTGCTGCACGGCGGCGCGCACAAGACCAACCAGGTGCTGGGCCAGGCGTTGCTGGCCAAGCGCATGGGCAAAACCGAGATCATCGCAGAAACCGGCGCAGGCCAACACGGCGTCGCGTCGGCGCTGGCCTGCGCGCTGCTCGGCCTCAAATGCCGTATCTATATGGGCGCCAAAGACGTCGAGCGCCAGTCGCCGAACGTGTTCCGCATGCGGCTGATGGGCGCGGAAGTGATCCCGGTGCACAGCGGCTCCGCCACCCTGAAAGACGCCTGCAACGAAGCGTTGCGCGACTGGTCCGGCAGCTATGAAACCGCGCACTACATGCTCGGCACCGCCGCCGGCCCGCATCCGTACCCGACTATCGTGCGTGAATTCCAGCGCATGATCGGCGAAGAAACCAAAGCGCAGGTGCTGGAGCGCGAAGGCCGTCTGCCGGATGCGGTCATCG
>NZ_JVEL01000191.1:0-4743 GCF_001076875.1 Serratia sp. 506_PEND | reverse complement strand
GAAGAAACCGGCCTCGAACTGCGCGTACGTCCCGATCTTGAGATTGAGGCCGTAGGCCTGCGTATCGGCTACGACCTGAAAACCGTCAGCATGGGTAATGTCAAGCAAAGCGCCCTGCGCGCCCGCTTGCACCGTGAAATCATCGAGCGCGATTACCACCTGAGCGCGGGCATGTATTGCGATGTTGCGGCGCTGGATCAGTTTTTCTGGATCTTCGTCAACAAAGATGAGCACTACCACTGGATCGCCACCGTTGAGGCCTCCGCTGACCTGCTCGAACTCGGCCGCCTTGAGTACCGCAAAACCCTGCGGGATATCAAACAGGCACAGGATACCGACGTATGGCCAGAACCGATCACAGAAGAAATCGTGGACGACATTAACGACTTTGACCAGCGCCGCATGGAAGCGCTGCGCATAGCCTAAGGAGCATACCAATGAGCAACCAACTCGCACTAATCCAGAAAGACCTGGCGGAACAGCTGGCACCGGCAAAAGCGATTTTGCCGAGCCATGTCAGCTTTGAAAAATTCACCAACGCCGCGGCAGTGGCGTTATCAACGAATCCAGATCTGTTCGATGCCGACCGCCAGAGCGTTATCAACGCCCTTTCGTCTTGTGCAAAAGACGGACTTATTCCAGACGGACGCGAAGCTGCGCTCGTCGTTTACAAAACCAAGCTCCCAAATGGTCAGCGGGTCCGCCGCGCACAGTACCTGCCAATGATCGATGGCGTAATGAAGCGGGTACGCCAGTCTGGCGAGGTATCCATCATCGCCACCCGCGTATTGTACAAAAACGATAAATTCCGCGTCTGGATGGACGAGAACGGCGAACACATTTTCTATGAACCTAACATGCTCGACCGTGGCGAGATGATTGGTGCGTTCGCCTACGCGAAGATGCGCACCGGCGAGCTGCAGTTTGAAGTGATGAATATCGAGGATATCGAAAAAGTCCGCGCCGCAAGCAGGAACAGTGACAGCGGGCCGTGGGTTAACTGGTACGAGTCAATGTCTCGCAAATCCGTCATGCACCGTCTTGGCCGGCGGCTGCCGAATAACTCCGAGATCATGGAAATGCTCGAGCGCGGGCAAGAGATGGTTTGGCATAAAGAGAAAGACGTCACGCCGGACACCCGCGTAAGCACCGGCCAGCTGATCGAGGCGACTGATAAGGCGCCGGCGCCAGTTACTGAAAATTCAGAGCCTGAAAAGATAGCTGAGGATATTCGCGGCAGCATCGACAAGATCACCACCACCGCACAGGCGACGGACCTTCGCGCATCGGTTGAAGAACTGAAATCGCAGCTGGGGATTACCCTGTACACCGAGCTGAAAAACAAAATCGTGAAGCAGCACCACCGTCTGAACGCGATTGCCGCCCTGGGTGCGTCGATCGATGCGGCTGGCAAGAACGGCGGCACCACGAGCCAGGAACGGGCAGACCTGGGCGCCCTTCTGCATCGTTCCGCGCGGTTCCTGAGCGCTGATGAAGTTCAGCGCTATCAGCAGGCGATTGATGACCTTTCGCCGGCGCAGGAGGCGGCATGCTGACGCTTATCGGCTTCCTGCTATTGGTCAGCCCGTGCGGCCACGATGCTTGCGACGCGCTGCCGGTATCTGAGCGAATTTACTCGAGCTTCGACCAGTGCGAGCGAATGAGGGAAGCAATCCAATTGCGCCGCCCGCGCGCCGTTCTGTACTGCGACGGCGTTTACAGCACTGAAAAATGATTTTCGAAAATCAAAATAGTAACGGCCAGCACGATAATCTGCTGGCCGATCATGAGGTGAAGTATGCCGCAAGTGATCTTTAATGAAGAGTGGGTTGTTGAAGATAGGCTTAAAGCAAAGACGGGCCTTAGCGATCGACAAATAGAAAAATATCGCCAAGGGTGTTGGATCGAGGGGGTGCATTTCAAGCGGGTTGCATCCAGTGGCCAACGAGCCGTGCGCGGAGTCACCTGGTACAACTACCCGGAGATTAACAAGATGGTTCAGGATGCGTAATGGCAAAAGCAAAACTACCGACCGGTGTCGAGATCCGCGGCAAGCGCTTGGCTATCTGGTTTATGTATCGCGGGAAACGCTGTCGCGAATTGCTAAAATCTTGGGAAATCACCCCGGCGAACATCAAGCGCGCATCTATGATGCGGGCAGTCATCCAGAGTGAGATCCAGCTGGGGCAGTTTGATTATGCCGCACGGTTCCCAACGTCTAAGCGTGCGGCAGAAGCCACCATCGCTTCCGGGCCGGTTCGTAAGGTCGAGACATTCGGCCAGTTAGTGGATGCCTGGCTGGAAAACCGTGAACCAGAATTGGCTCGTAATACGATGAAAAAAACCCAGTCACAAATGAAAACCATAAAATTCATTGTAGGGCCAGATCGGGCGCTGGTTGACATCAACCACAACGATATTCTCGGTTTTAGAAATGCGCTCCTGCATGGGCGAACCTTTTACCAGGAAAGCCTGCGTAGCAACAAGGACGGCCGCACCGTGCGCACGGTAAACGATTATGTTGGCGCACTCTGTACCGTGTTACGTTTTGCCTACCGATCGGGCTTTATCCGCGACAAGCCCTATGAGGAGGTTCGAAAATTAAAGCGGTCGAACACGAAACCGGATCCGCTGCTCCGTGATGAGTACGATCAGTTGGTAATGGCGTTGGATGGCCAGCGCCGTTTTATGTGGACAATCGCCATTTTTACCGGGCTTCGCCACGGCGAGCTTGCCGCCCTTGCATGGGAGGATATCGACCTGGATAAAGGTGAATTACGGGTGAGCAGAAATTTAACGTCCCTGGGCGAATTCGGGCCGCCAAAAACGCAGGCAGGTTTTCGCACGGTAACGCTACTCGCGCCGGCGGTGGAGGCACTACGCGCGCAGCGGCTGCTTACCGGCCTGCATCGGCCAACCGAGATCACGTATCATCACCGCGAATACGGCAGCACCGAACGCCAACGCCTGCGCTTTGTGTTCGTCCCGCGCCCATCCAAAGGCGAACAGCGGCCGCACTATGGCCTGTCGTCGATCGGCGCTCGCTGGAATGCCGCTGTGAAGCGCGCAGGTATTCGACCACGTAATCCGTACCAGACGCGCCACACGTTCGCCTGCTGGCTTTTGACGGCCGGAGCGAACCCGTCATTTATCGCGGCGCAGATGGGACACGAAAACGCGCAGATGGTTTACGAGATCTACGGAAAATGGATTGAACAGATGAACGGCGATCAGGTGGCAATGCTCAATGACAGGCTGGCTATTTAATGCTCTTTGCCCCTATAATGCCCCTTTCTGGAGTATCGAAAAAATAAAATGACTGAGAATCAACAAGATAACAAGCGTTTGCAATACAACCTGAACAAATTGCAAAAGCGCCTGCGCCGCAACGTGGGCGAAGCGATCGCCGATTTCAATATGATTGAAGAAGGCGACCGCATCATGGTCTGTCTGTCCGGCGGCAAAGACAGCTACACCATGCTGGAGATCCTGCGCAATCTGCAGCAAAGCGCGCCGGTCAACTTCTCGCTGGTGGCGGTGAACCTCGATCAGAAACAGCCCGGCTTCCCGGAGCATATTCTGCCCGCCTATCTGGAAAGTCTGGGGGTGGAATACAAGATCGTCGAAGAAAACACCTACAGCATCGTTAAAGACAAGATCCCGGAAGGGAAAACCACTTGTTCACTGTGTTCGCGCCTGCGCCGCGGCATTCTGTACCGCACCGCCACCGAACTGGGCGCCACCAAGATCGCACTGGGCCACCACCGCGACGACATTCTGCAGACGCTGTTCCTCAACATGTTCTACGGCGGCAAGATGAAAGGCATGCCGCCCAAGCTGATGAGCGACGACGGCAAACACGTGGTCATCCGCCCGCTGGCCTATTGCCGCGAGAAAGACATCGAGCGTTTCTCGATCGCCAAAGCGTTCCCGATCATTCCATGCAACCTGTGCGGCTCGCAGCCTAATTTGCAGCGCCAGGTGATCGGCGACATGCTGCGCGACTGGGACAAGCGTTACCCAGGCCGGTTGGAAACCATGTTCAGCGCCATGCAGAACGTGGTGCCTTCGCACCTGAGCGATATCAACCTGTTCGATTTCAAAGGCATTCACCACGGCAGCGCCGTGGTGGACGGCGGCGATTTGGCCTTCGATCGCGAAGACATCCCGATGCAGCCGGTCGGCTGGCAGCCGGAAGACTCGGACGACGCGGCGCCTGCGCCAGAGCGTTTGAACGTGCTGGAAATCAAATAATCCCCCTCGCCGCTTGCCATCCTGCGAGCGGCGACATTTCCCTTTCCCGACGATCTCGATCCTGTTCACAGTTTGCGCAAAATTTGCTGGGCAGTGCCGTTTTTACCCTATACTGTTTATTTATACAGTCATATGGAGATCGCGCAATGAATATCACCCCCTGCCTGTCCCACGTCTCGCTGGGCTCCAACGATTTCGAGGCCGCCGCCGCCTTTTACGATCGTGCGCTGGCCGCTTTGGGTTGCCGACGGGTGCTGGAGCATCCCGGCGCCATTGGTTACGGCCGCGACTACCCGGAGTTTTGGCTACAGGTGCCGATCGACGGCCGGCCGGCCTCACCCGGCAACGGCACGCACGTCGGTTTTTTCGCCACCAGCAAGCAACAGGTGGATGAATTCCATCGCCAGGCGCTGCTGGCCGGCGCCGTCGATGAAGGCGCGCCCGGTTCGCGGCCGCATTACGGCGAGGCTTACTACGGCTGCTTTGTTC
>NZ_JVEL01000190.1:0-3275 GCF_001076875.1 Serratia sp. 506_PEND | reverse complement strand
ACTGACCCCACCCCGGTAGACGATCCTGCCCTATAGTTGGATTGAACCTGGCTCCCGCGCGCGGGTTGTTAGGTACCCCTGATTATTCTGCGCGTTATCCCTGCATCAAAACCTCCGGCGAAAATATCAGTCAGCCGGTCGTCAATCGAAACGTCAACAGTAAAATTCGGATGTTCCCGCATGAAAGCAGGCAATCTATCAGCAATGATAGGCGGGTATGCTCCGCCCGTATCGGTGATACGAAGCGGGCGAGAAAACACGTCCTCCATGAAAGCGCGTCCCTCAAGGCTTTGGTTACAGTGTATGATTTTTAGACGCATATCTTATTACTCACGCCAAAAAATAATTCCAATATTTTTCAATGTTTTATCAATTTCGTTATAACCAAAATTATTCTGCGTATTGATTACAAAATGAAACCTCCACAAAGCATTTGTAGAGGAAGTCGGCCGAGTGATGGTGCCTCGCGTATCTAACTGGTAGAATTCACCAGTCCACAGATTGTTAGGCAATGATAATGCAAAGTACATTAGAGAATAATCGTAAAGTACCAGCTCATTTCTCCGGGCATGAGACCTTTCCCCTACGTCAAATGTGGTTAAAAAAGGTTGTAGATCAATCAACTATTGATGGCTTAGTCCCTAAATCAGTATTCACTGACAAGGATGCTATCGCAACTTTTGGTGTAGGTAAAAACATGGTGAGCTCAATCCGTCATTGGGCTCAGGCTTGTGGGATCCTTGAAGAAGCAACAACAAAAGAATTTGTACTAACAAAGCTTGCATCATTGATCCTTAGCGACAACGGATTTGATCCTTATGCTGAACATCCATCAACAGCGTGGTTAATTCATTGGCATCTTGCCGGTAAGTGCCTACGCTCAACGACTTGGTATTGGCTCTTTAACCATGTCAAGATGCCTGCTTTTACACGCAAGGATTTAGAGGGTGTATTAGCTATTTATGCTAATGAGATTGTGCCTGAACACCGTCTTTCACCTGCAACATTAGAAAGGGATTTGGAAGTATGCCTTCGTAGCTATGCGCCACGTTCCTCGAGTGGTTCTCCTGAAGATTATGCAGAGCCTTTACTAGGAGAAATAGGTCTTTTACAGGAAATACACAAAGGGCAATATGCTTTTCGCCGTGGACCAAAAGCATCATTACACCTAGGGATATTCACTTTTGCATTGATGGACTTTTGGGAGCAAAGGGCAAATGGTTTGAGCGCCTTAGCTTTTGAAAACATCATGTATAGCGAAGGCTCACCAGGGAGGGTGTTTAAACTCGATGAAGAATCAGTTGCCCAATATTTGATCGAATTATCAGACCGTACAGAGGGAGTGTTGACCTGGACTGACTCGGCAGGTTTAAGACAAATACACAAAAAAGTATTGACAGTAACAGAGCATGAGAATTTCAAGGATAAAATGATTGGGTGGGCATATGACAAATAATATATCAAAAAAAATGTTATCTGATGTGGTAAGCATATCCCCACAATATCAAAGGTCTATTCGAGTAGATTTAGATATGGGGCAGCTTGACGCCTTAAATAGCTACTTCTGCCATAATACTGCATCATCTGTCATAAAAAACATATGTCATCAGATATTGAGTTCAAATCAGCGTAGTTTTACATTAACTGGGCCATTTGGAGGAGGGAAATCCTCTCTTGCTGTTGTTTTAGGAAGCGCCTTACACTCGAATATAATCGTAAGAAATCAGGCCCGTCACATATTAAACACCGAGAATACTGAAGGTTTTGATCAAGCTTTCCCTGTAAAAAATGGTTGGTGTATTCTTCCTCTTGTCGGAAAGCGTGGGAGTGTTGTTTTAGACCTTTATGCAACATTAAACAAGTATTTAGGAAGAAAAAAAAACAAACAAATATCTCCTTCTGAATTAATAGATGAATTACTTAATATTGCATCACAGCGAATCGATGATGGCGTAATCATTTTAATTGACGAAATGGGTAAGTATCTCGAGGCGGCAGCGCTAGATATTGGAGATGATGTATTTTTTTTCCAAGAGCTAGCAGAAGCTGCAGCACGTTCAAAGGGGCGCTTGGTAATTATTGGTATATTACATCAATCATTTTCTCAGTATGCTACAAGGTTAGGCGTAAACATGAGAGATGATTGGTCTAAAGTTCAAGGTAGATATATTGACCTTCCATTTATTGCAGCCAGTGATGAAATTGTCGAGCTACTAAGTAAAGCAATACAAGCTGAAGAACATCCAGCATGGGTATCTAATGCATCAAGAACAATAGCAGATATTGTAAGGCATAAGAGAACAAACATTCGAGAACACTTTGCTGCTACATTAGAAAAATGCTGGCCATTGCATCCAGTAATGGCAACGCTGCTTGGCCCAATTTCTAAAAGACAGTTTGGACAAAATGAGCGAAGTATCTTTGGTTTTATTTCTTCAGTAGAACCATCTGGTTTTTCCCATTATTTAAAAACTACTAATTTTAGTAGTTTTGAAAGTTATGGAGCAAGTAATTATTGGGACTACTTGCGAGCAAACCTCGAGCCCAGCATTTTATCATCCTCTGATGGGCATCGCTGGGCGCAAGCTGTTGATGCAGTTGAAAGAACTGAATCTAAAACTTCTAATGTATTTTTGGTTGACTTAGTTAAATCTATAGCGATCATCGATCTATTCAGGAATGGCTCTGGTTTAGTAGCCAATGATAAAGTTCTTAGTACATTGTATCCTGAAAAAAACAATACTGAATTAAATAGAGCATTGGATGAACTAGCTTCGTATAAAGTTATTTTATTTAAAAGTTTTTTAGATTCATGGTCTGTATTTGAAGGAAGTGATTTTGATATTGATAATGCTGTATATCAGGAAATGGCAAAATTTCCCGGAATAAATTATCAAAAACTATCAAAACTTATAGGATTATATCCAGCTGTTGCTAAAAGACATTATCATAAAACAGGAACTATGAGATGGATGGAAGTTGTTCTTAGTGATATAGAACAGCTTGAGAAACATGCTAATAACTATAATCCCTCAAAAGGTGAGTTTGGCTGTTTTATCCTTGCGATACCGAACCGTGGTATAACTGAAGATAAGGCAAGAGAAAAAGCAAAAAAATATGCTCGTTTTTCTCCATTTCCTGTAATTATAGGAATTCCCGAAAACTTTAGCAGTATCAATTCATTGGCAGAAAAGCTTGTGGTTCTTGAAAAGATTAAGAACTATAGCTCACTTGAAGGTGACAGAGTTGCTCGCCGAGAGGTTTATTCCTTATTA
>NZ_JVEL01000189.1:0-899 GCF_001076875.1 Serratia sp. 506_PEND | reverse complement strand
TAAACAGGATGACGGGACGCGGTGAATCCTTCACATCCTGCATCACCCCCTTAAAGCGCTTCTCGAACTCCCCTTTCACCGCCGCCCCCGCCTGCATGGCGCCTAAATCCAGAGACAGCAGTTCCACGTCCCGGAGCTTGTCCGGTACCTGACCGGCAACAATGCGTAAAGCCAGCCCTTCCGTCAGCGCACTTTTACCCACCCCCGCCTCACCGACGATAATCGGGTTGTTTTTACGACGGCGTGACAGGATGTCGATCATCAGGTCAATTTCATCATCACGACACAGCACCGGATCGAGCCGCCCGTCGCGCGCATCCTGCGTCAGGTTATGCGTAAAGCGCCCCAGCAGTTCTCCCGTAGACGGAGGTAACGCATGAGGGGTTTCCACTGAAGCAGCACTTTCACCCTCCGCCGATCCCGCCACCCATGCTTCAAACTCCTGAGCCAGCAGCTCCCGGTTAATGGCCGCCAGCTCGCGGGACAACGCAGAAGAAATATAACGCCCCGGCGTCATCAGTAATGCCAGCAGTAACACCCCGCTGCGCAGTTCCGGATGACCCATCTGCGCTGAGGCCAGCAACCAGCCATCCTGCAATAACTCCATCAGCAGAGGCGAAAACGCCGGATAGCCTGGCGCCAGGGAGGTATCCATGCCTTCATGCTGCAGCAGAGCCCGTAGCGTCTCCGGGGAGATGCCGGCAAGATCCAGGATCAGCCGGATATCGCTTAACGGCGTATCCAGCGCTTTCAGTAACAGGTGCTCAACACGAATTTCAGCGCCCTGCTGGCTGACGCACAGGGCCGCCGCCTCTTCCAGAATATGGCGACAGACGGGATGAAGACGTTCAACAAGAATGTGCAAATCAATGCGGATCATGGGTTAACGCCCTCACTTT
>NZ_JVEL01000188.1:0-581 GCF_001076875.1 Serratia sp. 506_PEND | reverse complement strand
CACTTTTCAGCTTAAGGAAAAGGGTAATGAAGAAGATTTTATTAATTATGGCTCTGTTTATTTCTGGGTGTAATACGGTAAGCAGTTTGAAAGATAGTACTCCCATTGCGTCGGGGAACTCGAAAAAATCGGAACAGGCGTTCGTCTATTGTGTGATCGCTGAGTGGAATAAACATTCATATTTACAACCGATGATCACTCAACCATTACCGGATGGACATTCGCTACAGTTTAACGATCCCTGGCGTGGTCCCGTATTCATCCTTGATGTTGTTAGTAATAGTGGAGGTAGCAGTTATCGCTTATATAGAAATAAAGAAATAGATTTCTATGAGCAGGCTATTACGCAATGTAAATGACCTGCTTCGGCAGGTTTTTTTATGGTGGCATTATGTCTTTTATCGGTATTGCTCTAAGAACTGTCCGGTTTCATGGTCCGATGATTCAGTTGTTTGGCCGGGAGTTTAAATACCGGGCCATGACTGTTACCAAAGCCATTGATGCAATGAAGAACTTGTTACCTGGTTTCGAACGCTACCTGCTGGAGGCGCACAAACGCGGCCTGACATTTTCTATTTTCG
>NZ_JVEL01000187.1:0-693 GCF_001076875.1 Serratia sp. 506_PEND | reverse complement strand
AAGACAGCAACTCAACACAGCTATATCTGCAGCGGAATTTATCAATTGAGCTTGCCCCTCTTATTGGGGTGAGACTAACACTGGATTTATTGCAGGCATTTGCAGCATGGTATCATTTTGATATCGTTCTTGCAGCAGCAAGAGAAGGTCTGGATGCGGGTGAAGAGGATTATAAGGAAGGGAAAAATTCAGCCTATGTCGGTTCTACATTCGAGCTAGTGGTTGAAGGTGAGTTTGATTTAGCGTTGAAATGTATCTCGGATGTGAAAGATAAATGGCAAGTAGAGTACAATGAAGATACTGCCATTAAGTTTGATTTAACACTGAATGTAAACTTCAGGGCTGGAGTTCGGTTTTATGTAGCTAATGGCGCTCTGAAGATTGGCGGTGAGGCATCGGCAGAAGGATTTGTTGGACTGGAAGCTAATCACAATAATCCAAGTAAGGTTGATGCTGTACTTTATCATAGTGATGTAATTGCTAAAGTATATGTGAGTTATACATGGTCTTTATCGAAAACCTCTGAAGGAGGATGGGGTAATAATGGTTTGGAACGCCCAAATAAAAACGATGTAAATAATAAGTCAGAGGTTAATAAAGATGTTGAATGGAATATTTATAAAAAGCTCGAAAAGAAAGACTCTACAGCCAGGATTACTCTTTTTTAGTTTTTTATTTTTGACCTTTTCCTCA
>NZ_JVEL01000186.1:0-11648 GCF_001076875.1 Serratia sp. 506_PEND | reverse complement strand
GCTCAGGCTCAGCTGACGCTGGGTGTCCACATTGAATGGACCTTGTGGCGCCTGGCAGGGCTCATTAGCCTGTTTGGCCACCACGCGCTGCAACAGATCCGGCAGCCAGGTTTTCAGATCGCCGAAGATGCGGTCGAGATCGCTGCTGCGCATGCCCGGTTCATACAGGTTAAGCAGGGCGTCGTAACGGCTGGTGCCGGCCGCCTGCGCGCGGATCTGCGCCTCTTCCCGACTGAGCTTGACCACCTCGTGCAGATTCTCGGCGAAGCCGTCCCAATCGTTGGCCGGGCGTTGGGCGCGCCAGGCGTGTTCGCAGCGCGCGCCGGCCAGCGACTTGGCTTCGACCAGCGAGGCCGGCAGCAGCACGGCGTCTTCATACTGGCGGCGCATTTCGCGCAGGTTGGCGCGGTCGATCTCGTCCAGCGTCTCTTGCTGCGCGCGATCCAACAGCGCGCCGGTGCTTTCCGCCGTTAAAATCTGGTGCTGCAGCACGCTCAGCTCAGCCAGCGCCTCGGAACGTGCCTTGCTGCCGCCCGGCGGCATCATGGTTTGCATGTCCCAACCGGCGATGGCGGACAGGTGGCCGAAACGCGACAACCGGCTGAACAGGGCGCGCAGGTGATCGTAAGCAGACGTGTTGGAATGTGCAGATGTCATTATTATTCGGCTCCAATGAGAAGGTCTGGCGGCATTACGCCAGATCGGCTTTTAAACTGAATGTCGGCTTTACCGGCCAGCAGAAACGGAAACTGGCGCCGCCGAGCGAACTGCCTTCGACGAACACCTGCCCCTGGTAGGCGACGGCGATGGAATGGACGATGGCCAGCCCCAACCCGCAGCCGCCGGTAGCGCGATCGCGGCTGGGGTCGAGACGGACGAAAGGTTCAAACACCCGCTCGCGCTCTTCCGGCGGGATACCTGGCCCGTCATCCTCGACCTGCAAGCAGGCGAGGTCGCCGTCAAACCACAGGCCGACGCGCAGACGCTGTTCGGAGTAGCGCAGCGCGTTGTTGACCAGGTTGTCGAGCACGCGCTCCATCAGGCGCAGATCGACGCCGCCGAAGTCGCCGACGTGCGGGATATCGAGCTGGATGTCGCGTTCCTGATGAATAAGACGGATATCATCGACCTTGTCCTCGAGCCATTTTGGCAGATCGATGGGTTCAATGTTTAACGCAACCTGCGGGCGATCCAAACGGGCATAGGTCAGCAGCTCGTCGATCAGCGACTCCAGCTGGCCGATATCGCGGTTCAACGCCTGCTGCTCGCTTTCGGACAGGTTATCGCTCATTTCGAGCCGGTAACGCAGGCGCACCAGCGGCGTGCGCAGCTCGTGCGCGATGCCGTCGATCAGCTGTTTCTTGCTGGCGATCAGGGTGTTGACGCTGTCGGCCATCTGGTTGAACGCCACGCCGAGCCGGCTCAGGCTGGAGGTGGGATCGAAGTGGGTGCGTTCATCCAGGTGCCCGGCGCCGAGTCGCTGGGCGGCGTTTTCCAGCTTCAGCAGATCTTGCCAGTGCGGCCGCATCCACAGAAACACCGGCAGCGCCAGCGACATGCCGATAAACACCAGCAATACCAGATCCAGCAGGCGCATCTGGTGCAGATAGAACAGATAAGGAATGGGGCCGACCACCAACACGTAGTGGCTGCGCGGAATGCGCTGCATAAAGGTGTACTGATCGTCGAGGGCGATGATTTCCCCCAGCCGCAGCCGTTTTTTCAGATCCTCGCTCAGCTCCTGTTTGCCGAGCGGTTCGATATGCAGTTTGAACGACAGGTTGAGATCCAGCGTGGCGATGGTCTTGTTCCAGTCCTTCAGCGGGATTTCGCGCAGCTCGCTGCGCATCAGGTACAGCGAACTTTTCATCAGATCGTCCATCGACTGGCGGCCGGCGCGCTCGGCGGTCACCTTGTACACCAGGCCAACCAGCATCGCCATCACCAGAAAACAGACGAACAGCAACAGGAAGAACTGGACGAAAAGTTTTCTCATTGTTGCACCGATGCCCAGGCATTAGGGGCGAACAGATAACCTTTATTGCGCACGGTCTTGATGCGGAACGGCTCCAGCGCGTTGTCGTACAGCTTGCGGCGCAGGCGGGAGATCGCCACGTCGATACTGCGGTCCATACCGTCGTAGCTCACGCCGCGCAGGTTTTGCAGCAACGCCTCGCGATCCATGATCTGCCCGGCGTGGGTCGCCAGTTCCCACAACAAATCGAAATCCGAGGTGGACAGGGTGATCGTCTCTTCGCCCAGCGTGACCTGCCGGTTGACCGGATCGATGCACAATAGCCCAAAATGCAGCGCGTTATGCTGGGTGAGCGGCTGAACCGACTCTTCTTTTGGCTGCTGGTTGTGTTGGCGCAGGTGCAAACGCAGGCGGGCCAGCAACACCGCCGGCGGCGTGGTTTTCAGGATATAGTCGTTGGCGCCCATCTCCAGCGACAGAATATGGTTCATGTCGCTGTCGAGCGAGGTGAGCAGCACGATCGGGCCGGGGAAGGTAGGGCGCAGATCGCGGCACAGCGTCATGCCGTCTTTGCCGGGCAGCATGATGTCCAGCAGCACCAAATCGGGTTGCTCGCGCTCGATGCGCGCCTGCGCGCTGTCGCCGCGCGGTTCGATCAGCACCTCGATGTCGTGTTTGCCCAGATAGGCGGCGATCAGTTTGCCGACTTCAGGATCGTCTTCCACAAAAACAATTTTATGCATATGCCCGTGTTTTAATAAGAAAAGCGGATTTCAGCATAGCGCGGCCCACAGCGAAGCGCCATGCGGATCTTTGCCTCAGCGCAGCGGCCGCCCGCCGTCGACGCCGTGGGTGCGGCCGGTCACGTAACGGCTCTCCAGCAGGTAGTTCACCAGATTGACCACTTCGCTTTCGCCCGGCGCGACCTTCATCAGCGATTTCGCCAGCGCTTGTTGGCGGTAGGCTTCATCGTCGCCCGGATTGAAGATGATCAGCGCCGGCGCGATGGCGTTGACCTTCACCTCCGGCGCCAGCTTGCGGGCGAACGAGCGGGTCATATTGTCCAGCGCGGCCTTGCTGGCGGCGTAGGCGATATGTTTGTCGCTGCCTTTTTCCACCACGTAGTCGGTCAGATGGATAATGTCCGCGCCTGCCTGGCCCTGGCCGGTCAGGCAAGATTCGAGCAGTTGGTTGAGCAAATAGGGCGTATAGACGTGAATTTGCAGCATCGCCGCCATCACTTGCTCCGGCGGCACTTCCGCCGACTCGGCCTGCCAGGCGCTGGCGTTGTGGATCACTGCGCGCAATTTGGGCGCCACCTGCCGCACCTGGTCGGCGAAACGGTAGATGCCTTCGTGCGTGGAAAAATCGCCCTGAATGCAACTGGCGCCCAAGGCTTTCAACTCGGTCATCGCCGGATATTCGCTGCGATAGGCAATGATGACGGGAACGCCGCGCTGGAGAAACGCTCTGGCGAACGCCAGCCCGATGCGCCGCGCGCCGCCGGTAATCAGCACCGGGGCAGAGTTGGGGTGTTCCATTGATTAAAGCTCCTGGACAGACTGGCAAACAATAGGGGAATTATGCCATCATACGGCGGAAAGTCGTTAAAGCTTCGCATGATTATCCATTTCTGGATGTAAGATCCCCAATGCGTTTCAGGTTGCCGCCCGGCGGCGGCTTGAAAGACCACGGGTTAACACTGGCCATGAGAGGAATGAGGGGATGAACAGCAATCACCTTGCATCCATCGCGCGCAGTGAGAAAATCTGTTTTGACTATATGGATTTTCTGTCCGCATCGTGCAGGAAGCACTGGCGCTTTGTTGATGCTATTTATGGTGTGATGCCGATCTTCGGCATGGTGTTGAAATCGCGCGTGACCACGTCACAAACGCGCAAAGAGCAGTTGAAAGAGCTGGCGCTGCAAGTGGTGTCGACACAGGTCAGCGATGAAACCAATATCGTGCGCCTGATTGACCTGGCGCAGCAGCAGGGCCTGACGGCGTTTGATATTCAGTTGCCCTATGCGCTGGAAGCGCAACAGCTGGCGGCCATTCAAAAAGAGTGCGAGGAAGGCATTGCGATCGCCCTGGTGGGTGAGCGCATGTCCATCACCATTCCCCCTAAAAGCTGACCGGGTGTATCGACCCGGCCGCCCGTTCATGGTTAGGCAATTGACTTACCGCGATGGCCTAACCATGAATGTGAAATTTCGCGCCGCGTCACGGTCGGCGTCTAACCTTCATCCCATCATTCAATTCATTCATTGGCGGATTACCCTCCTCAGGGCGTTGTGTCGTTTTTAATGCACGGTGGCGGAATGGTTGCCAGCAGGCGCGCAGCTGCCGGTTTCCGGCAGCCGATGTTCGCGCAGCACCTGCAGCGTTTCTATTCTAAAGCGCAGCAGGTGCCGCTCGGCGGCCTGCTGCATTTGTTCGCACAGCGAGGTATCGTCCATCACCTGTTCGATGGCGAGCCGAGCCTGATGCACATGCGGCTCAATGCCGCGGAGGGGCGTTTGCCGCAGGCGCAGATGAGTAATGTTGTTGAATGTGACGATCAACGCGGCCAGGGCAGACTCGAAAATATTCAGTGCGTTAACTCTGGCGGCATATTCCACATTCAGCCAGGGTTTCTCGGCGATGATCGCCTGAGCGACGTCCAGCGCCTGCTGATAGTGCATCATCGCCAGGCGATCGCGCCGCTGATTGAATGCCGTGTTGCCCTTGGTGATCAGTGCTTCCCAAGCGGCAAACAAGGGTAATGCGTGCAGCAGTTTTTCAGCCATGAAATGCCTTCCATTTTCAGCCTGTCCAAACCCGCCTCCTGACGCCTCTCGGCGGGGGCACTCGTGTCTTACCGCTAATGCTTGGATGATAATGATAATTAATTGCATTTGAAATCGCAAGCGGAGCCACTGACGGATCAATAATGGGGAGCGGGGTAAGAGGAAGGGCGAGGAAACGAAATGCGGCTGACGGGCAGCCGCATGGGCAGGCGATTTTAGTGCAACATAAACCAGCCGGCAGGCAGCGTAGCCACCAGCAGCAAGAAGATGCTGCTTTTTTCCAGGCGATTGAGCAGATTGATATCCCGATGGCCGCGGCGGGCATACATGAACACCAACAGCCCTGGCGCATACAGCAGCACCGACATCAGCAGGTGCATCAGCCCGGAAGCATACAGCAGCCACAGGCCATAGACGCAGGCGCCGGTGGCGGCGAAGATCAGGCGTTTGTCGCGGCGGCGGTAAGCCACCTTGAACAGAAATGCGCCGACCAGGAAGTAAGGCACCAGGATCATTTCCGAAGCGATGGTCAACAGCGAGTTGTAGTTGCTGCCGGTCAGCCAGATCAGCACCAGCGCCAGCTGCACCGCGATGTTGGTCAGCCACAGCGAAGAGGACGGGGCGTGATGGCGGTTCTGCTTGCCGAACACGCGCGGAAACGCGCCGTGCTGCGCGGCCAGCAGCGGCACTTCCGCCGCCATGATGGTCCAGCTCAGGTAGGCGCCGCACACGGAAACGATCAGGCCGGCGGCGATGAGCACGTCTCCCCACGGGCCGATCAGTTCTACCATCAGCACCGCCATCGACGGATTGCGCATCTCGGCCAGTTCGCTGCGCGGCACCACGCCCAGCGACAGCAGCGTGACCATCAGATACACCGCCAGCGCCGACAGCACCGCCAGCATAGTGGCGCGGCCCACGTCTTTCTTATTGCGGGCGCGAGCGGAAACCACCACCGCGCCCTCCACGCCGATAAACACCCATAGGGTGATCAGCATGGTGTCCTTGACCTGTTCCCACACCGGTTTGCCGAGGGCGACGCCGTTGAAATCCAGTGTGAACACGTCCATTTTAAAGGCGATCGCCGCCAGAACGGCGAACATTCCCAGCGGCAACAGCTTGGCGAGGGTGGCCGCCAGATTGATGCTGGCGGCGGTTTGCACGCCGCGCAGCACCAGCGCGTGCACGATCCACAGCAGGGCGGATTCGGCGATCAGCGCCTGCCAGGTATTGCCGTCACCGAGGATAACGTTGCCGCCGCGATCGGTGAAAATGCTCAGCGCCGCGAACACGATCACCAGATACGAGACGTTGGCGATCACGGCGCACAGCCAGTAACCCCAGGCGGAGCAGAAGCCCACCAGTTCGCCGAATCCTTCTTTGGCGTAGGTGAAGATGCCGCCGTCCAGATCCGGACGCAAACGCGTAAGCAACAGCATGGCGAATGCTAAAAACAGAATGCCGACGCCGGTGATCCCCCAACCCAGCAGCAGCGCGGCGGGGCTGGCGACCTGCGCCATGTTTTGCGGCAGACTGAACACGCCGGCGCCCAGCATCGAGCTGAGCACCAAAGCGGTTAGCGCGGTAAGACCGAGTTTTTTTTCCAATGACGGATCCTGAACGCAGAATAAACAACTGGAAGGGAACTGCTTGGCTGCAACAATGTATTAACAACCACTGCGCGAATAGACAATAGCCCTAAAAATTGGCGCAAATTCTACGGAGGGATGATTAGAGATGCAATGATTGAATATGCGGAATTTACAAAAAACTATTCAACGCGCGATGGAAAAAGCGGCAATAAAAACGGGCAGCTCAAGGGCTGCCCGATGGTAAACCTAAAAACGGGTTTTATTTGAACAGATCGGCGCTGACGGTCAGGTTGCCGCCGCTCTTGTTCTGCCACTGGCGAGTGACGTGGTAGTACTTGGCGCCTTTCTCAGCCGCGCGTTTCGCCACTTCGGTGGAGACATCGGTCATGCTGTTGAAGTGGCCGGTGAAGGTGACGGAGTCGAACGGCACCATCTGCGCGGCGGTCACGTTGTTCACTTCCTGGATCTTGGTGCCGTTAGGCAGCGTGACGGTATAGCGTTGGCCGGTAGAGGACTGGGTTTCGAAGAAACGGCCCACTTCGCGGCTTGGCGAACCGGAAGATGCGACGCCAGGGATTTCGACTTTCGCGGCTGCGGCGCCGCCGGCGGCCAGCGCGGCGCGGCCGGCGTCAGAATCGGCCGGAATGGCGTCCGGGCTCTGCACGCGGCGTTTCGGCGCATCGGCCTTATAGATATAGGCGGTGACGAACTGGTTGCCGCCGGAGTTGGCGTCAACCTGGCGCACGATGAAGAAGGATGCAGCGCCTTTTTTCTTCGCTTCTTTGGAGATGGCGTCGTTGATGTCCGGCTGGCTGCGGTAGAAGCCGCTGACGCTCACGGTATCGTAAGGCTCCAGCAGGTAGGCTTCCTCTTTAGGCAGTTCATTCACGCCGTTAAATACGCGGTATTTTGGTGTTTTGCTCACTTCTGGCGCATCTTTATGATAAAGGTCTGCGGTGACGCGCCAGTTGCCGCCGTTGTTGCTGTTGTTGCTGTCCTGGATATAGAAGGAATCGGCACCCAGTTTGTCTGCACGGCGGGATACGGCGTCGACGGCTTCATTGATGGCATTGAAGCGGCCGGTAATCGTGATGCGATCAAACGGCTTCAGCGCCGCTGCTTTCTCAGGAGTTAACTCTTGCGCCGCATGAGCAGACAGCGCGGTGAGTGATAACAAGGCTGACGCGATGATCGTGGTCTTCAGCTTCATAAAAAATCCTTTCGCCTAGCGCATTAACGTTTATAACGTACTGAACTGTTTAAGTGTAATTCAGCCGTCGATTATTACATGTAATTCTGAAAACTGTCTCAGCATTTTATGTTATCCCGTGCGACAAATCGGTGACGGTGACGCGGGTCGCACGGATGGCGCCATCATCATAAGTTTCCATAATAACGGCTTGGGTGTCATTAATGTTAATTATTCACAAAATGATAACTTTTATGCTTTTCCGCCGCACGTGGCCATCAATCGTTACGCCGGTCGTAAACCTCTTGCCACGCAGAATGCGCTGTTCTGTATGGATTTTTTCACAGTAAATTGCGATTTGTCATATCACGCGCGGCGTTTTTATGTAAAAACAGGGCTGAATGCGTAAGCAATTATGGATCATCGACCTTATTTTCAGTAGGTTATAGTTGGCGTCCGAAATCAGTGCGGGCAAGTTAACGCTTCGCCCGCCTGCGGCGCCGTGCTATGGGCAGGAAAATAATAAACATCATCCAAGACAGGTGAGAAGGGAACATTATGCGTATTGGTGTACCAAGAGAGCGGTTGGCCAATGAAGCCCGGGTCGCAGCCACGCCGAAAACGGTGGAACAACTGCTGAAGCTGGGTTTTACCGTCGCGATTGAACGCGGGGCGGGCAAACTGGCCAGTTTTGAGGACGTCGCCTACGAAGCCGCCGGCGCGGCGCTGGTCGACGAAAACGAAGTGTGGCAGTCGGATCTGATCCTGAAAGTCAACGCGCCGCAAGACGACGAGATCGCCTTGATGCGCGAAGGCAGCACGCTGGTCAGCTTTATCTGGCCGGCGCAAAACCCCGAATTGATGGCCAAGCTGGCGGCGCGCAACGTCACCGCGCTGGCGATGGACTCGGTGCCGCGCATCTCGCGCGCCCAGTCGATGGACGCGCTGAGCTCGATGGCCAACATCGCCGGCTACCGCGCGATCGTCGAAGCGGCGCATGAGTTCGGCCGCTTCTTCACCGGCCAGATCACCGCCGCCGGCAAAGTGCCGCCGGCCAAAGTGATGATCATCGGCGCCGGCGTGGCCGGCCTGGCGGCGATCGGCGCTGCGGGCAGCCTCGGCGCCATCGTGCGCGCCTTCGACACCCGCCCGGAGGTGAAAGAGCAGGTGCAGAGCATGGGCGCGGAATTCCTCGAGCTGGATTTTGAAGAGGAAGCGGGCAGCGGCGATGGCTACGCCAAAGTGATGTCCGAAGCCTTTATCAAGGCCGAGATGGCGCTGTTCGCCGCACAGGCGGCGGAGGTCGATATCATCGTCACCACCGCGCTGATCCCGGGCAAACCGGCGCCGAAGCTCATTACCAAAGAGATGGTGGCGTCGATGAAGCCGGGCAGCGTGATCGTCGATCTGGCGGCGCAAACCGGCGGCAACTGCGAACTGACCGTGGCCGACACCATTACCGTGACCGACAACGGCGTGAAAATCATCGGCTATACCGATCTGCCGAGCCGCTTGCCGACCCAATCTTCGCAGCTGTACGGCACCAACCTGGTCAACCTGTTGAAGCTGCTGTCGAAAGAGAAAAACGGCGAGATTGACATCGATTTCGACGATACGGTGATCCGCGGCGTTACCGTGGTGCGCAGCGGTGAAATCACCTGGCCGGCGCCGCCGATCCAGGTCTCCGCCCAGCCGAAAGCGGCGCCCGCCGCCGCACCGGCCGCCAAACCCGAAGCCAAACCGACCTCGCCGTGGCTGAAGTATGGCCTGATGGCTCTGGCGATCCTGCTGTTCGGCTGGCTGGCGGACGCGGCGCCGAAAGAGTTCCTGTCGCACTTTACCGTGTTTGCGCTGGCCTGCGTGGTCGGTTACTACGTGGTCTGGAACGTCAGCCATGCGCTGCATACCCCGTTGATGTCGGTCACCAACGCGATCTCAGGGATTATCGTGGTCGGTGCGCTGCTGCAGATCGGTCATGGCGGCTGGGTGAGTTTCCTCTCCTTTATCGCCGTGCTGATCGCCAGCATCAACATTTTTGGTGGATTCACCGTCACTCAGCGCATGCTGAAGATGTTCCGCAAGAACTAAGGGGTAACAAATGTCTGGAGGATTGGTTACAGCTGCATACATTGTTGCCGCTATTTTGTTTATTTTCAGCCTGGCGGGCCTGTCGCGTCATGAAACGTCGAAGCAGGGCAACCTGTTCGGCGTCGCCGGCATGGCGATCGCGCTGATCGCCACCATCTTGGGGCCGGATTCCGGCAACGTCGGCTGGATCATCATCGCCATGATCATCGGCGGCTCGATCGGCGTCTATCTGGCCAAGAAGGTCGAGATGACCGAAATGCCGGAGCTGGTGGCGGTGCTGCACAGTTTCGTTGGCCTGGCGGCGGTGCTGGTCGGTTTCAATAGCTACCTGGATCACGGCGCGCCGATGGAGCCGGTGATGGCGAATATTCATCTGACCGAAGTATTCCTCGGCGTCTTTATCGGTGCGGTGACCTTCACCGGGTCGATCGTCGCCTTCGGCAAGCTGCGCGGCATCATTTCTTCCAAACCGCTGATGTTGCCGAATCGCCACAAGCTGAACCTGGCGGCGCTGGTGATCTCGTTCCTGTTGCTGGTGGCGTTCGTGCGCACCGACAGCGTGGGCTGGCAGGTGGTAACGCTGCTGCTGATGACGGCGATCGCGCTGGCGTTCGGCTGGCATCTGGTCGCCTCGATCGGCGGCGCCGACATGCCGGTGGTGGTGTCGATGCTCAACTCTTACTCGGGGTGGGCGGCGGCCGCGGCGGGCTTCATGCTGAGCAACGATCTGCTGATCGTCACCGGCGCGCTGGTGGGCTCTTCGGGGGCGATACTGTCTTACATCATGTGCAAGGCGATGAACCGTTCGTTTATCAGCGTGATCGCCGGCGGTTTCGGCAGCGACGGCTCTTCCACCGGCGACGCCGAAGAGATGGGCGAATACCGTGAAACCACGGCGGAAGAGGTGGCCGAGCAGTTGAAGAACTCCACGTCGGTGATCATCACCCCGGGCTACGGCATGGCGGTGGCGCAGGCGCAGTATCCGGTGGCGGAAATCACCGAAAAACTGCGGGCGCGCGGCGTGAAGGTGCGTTTCGGCATTCACCCGGTCGCGGGGCGCTTGCCGGGCCACATGAACGTGCTGCTGGCGGAGGCGAAGGTGCCGTACGACGTGGTGCTGGAGATGGATGAAATCAACGACGATTTCCCGGATACCGACACCGTGCTGGTGATCGGCGCCAACGACACGGTGAACCCGGCGGCGCTGGAAGATCCGCGCAGCCCGATCGCCGGCATGCCGGTATTGGAAGTGTGGAAAGCGCAGAACGTAATCGCGTTCAAACGCTCGATGAACACCGGCTACGCCGGCGTGCAGAACCCGCTGTTCTTCAAGGAGAACACCCAGATGCTGTTCGGCGACGCCAAAGACAGCGTGGAGGCGATTCTGCGGGCGCTGCAGAAGTAAAATTGGGCAACCAAAAAAACGGGCCGCTTAGCGGCCCGTTTTTTATGCGCGAAGGTTAATCTTCGTCGTCATGCTCGTCATCTTCATCCGCCTCGATCGGGCAGTTGAAGTTTTCCGGTTTAATCACCAGCAGGTCACATTTCAGATGATCGATCACATGTTCCGCGGTGTTGCCGATAAAGGCGGCTGAAATGCCGGTGCGGCCCAGGGTGCCCAGCACCACCACGCCGGCCTGCAGATGTTCGGCCAGATCGGGGATTACCTCTTCCGGCAGGCCTTTTTCCACGTGGGTGAACTCTTCCTTAATGCAGAATTTCTGCCGCAGCGCCTTCATGGCGATCAGATGTTGGCCGCGAATGGCGTCGTTGTAGACGCTCGGGTCGAAGTCGGGCAATTCGATGGCGATGTTGATCGGGGTAACGGGATAGGCGCCGACCAGGTGAACCTCGGTCTGGTTGACGTTTTGCGCCAGTTCGACGGTTTCTTGCACCAGTTTGATATTGAGCGGGTCGTGATAGGGTTCCTCGCTGGCCAGGTTGACCGCCACCAGCGCCTTGCCGCCTTCCGGCCAGGGCTGGTCTTTCACCATCCACACCGGGCAAGGGCATT
>NZ_JVEL01000185.1:0-369 GCF_001076875.1 Serratia sp. 506_PEND | reverse complement strand
TCCATGCCTGGTTCAGGGATGACATGGCAAGCGAGGTCGTCACATCAGCGACCTGCGTCGCAATCTGACTGACCCAGCGATCCAGTGGCGCAGGCAGCCCCCGCGCATACTGTTGCAGACTGAAAGCCGGATCCTTATACGGATCGCTCTGCCGCAGCTGCAGGGCCTTAAAGGCAGCAGCCCCCGGATCGCCGGCACTGTTTATCTGCTCCAGCCACTGTGCAAGGGCGATGAGTTTCTGGTTTATCCCCTGAATGAGTGGCGCATCATTTCCACGGCCTTTCAGGGTGTCGTCCAGTTGGCTAAACGGACGCGCTATCCGGCTGAGGGTATCCCGCTGTTGTGCAGCCCCTTTTCCGGTCAGTGGAC
>NZ_JVEL01000184.1:0-7012 GCF_001076875.1 Serratia sp. 506_PEND | reverse complement strand
GGCTTCGATGGCGTTCAGGTCTTCGATGGTGCGGTAAACGAAGCAGTCCTGGCTATCCGAGCCTTTAATCGGCGGGATCCACGGATAGGAGCCGGTGGCCATGATCAGCTTATCGTAATAGACGGTGCGGCCGGTGTTGGAGTGGATGACCTTCTCGTCGCGATTGATGGTGATAGCGCGTTCGCCGATCAGCACCTTCACGCCGTGTTTTTCGTAAAAGCCTTCGCGCACCAGCGACAGCTCTTCGGCGGTGTGGTGAGAGAAGTAGGAAGAGAGGTGTACGCGATCGTAAGCGATGCGCGGCTCTTCGCAAAATACGGTGATCTCGAATTGGTCTTTGTCTGCTTTATCCAACAGATCTTCGATGAACCGGTGGCCGACCATGCCATTGCCGACGACGGCAAGTTTGACTCTGCTCATTATTGCCTCAAAATTCTGGTTTCCTAGGGTTACCTTATCCCTCCCGATGAGCAATTTATTGATGCAAATCAAGCACACTCCCATATACCTCCAATGTGGTATATGAATGATTTTTCACGTTTTTTGATAAGTTGCGGATTTTATTCATCTTTAGCTGAAGCGAGTCAGTTTGCAGGTAAATTACCCCGCAGGGAGTAAACGCAGGGGGTAGGCACGACACGGCGACTTTGTCAGCGCGATCCGCTGCCAGTATGATGAAGAAAACCAGCGCAACGGCAGAGGTGAAGGGTGGCGAAACGTCCATTGAAGTTTATCGACAACCTGCGTTTAAGCGGGCATGAAGGATTGTGGCAACTGGCGATCGAGCAGGGGCGCATCGCGCATCTGGTGCCGCAGCCGGAAGGACAGGAGTGGCGCAGCGACGTGTTGGATGCGCAGGGCGGGCTGGCGCTGCCGGCGTTCGTCGAACCGCATATCCACCTGGATACCACGCAGACCGCCGGTCAGCCGGCCTGGAACCAGTCCGGCACGCTGTTCGAGGGCATTGAGCGCTGGGCCGAACGCAAAGCGCTGTTGACCCATGAAGACGTCAAACAGCGCGCCTGGCAAACGCTCAAGTGGCAGATCGCCAACGGCGTGCAGTATGTGCGCACCCACGTCGACGTTTCCGATCCTACGCTGACCGCGCTGCGCGCCATGCTGGAGGTGAAGCAGGAGGTGGCGCCCTGGGTGACGCTGCAGATCGTCGCCTTTCCGCAGGAGGGGATCCTTTCCTATCCCAACGGCGAAGCGCTGCTTGAAGAGGCGCTGCGGCTGGGGGCCGACGTGGTGGGCGCCATTCCGCACTTCGAATTCACCCGCGAATACGGCGTGGAGTCGCTGCATAAGGCGTTCGCGCTGGCGCAAAAATACGATCGGCTGGTGGACGTGCACTGCGACGAGATAGACGACGAGCAATCGCGTTTCGTCGAAACCGTGGCGGCGCTGGCGCTGAAGCTGGAGATGGGGGAGAAAGTCACCGCCAGCCACACCACGGCGATGCACTCTTACAACGGCGCTTACGCCTCGCGGCTGTTCCGCCTGCTGAAAATGTCCGGCATCAACTTCGTCGCCAACCCGCTGGTGAACATTCACCTGCAGGGCCGTTTCGACAGTTACCCGAAACGGCGCGGCGTGACCCGAGTGAAGGAGATGTTGGAGGCGGAGATCAACGTCTGCTTCGGCCACGACGACGTGTTCGATCCCTGGTATCCGCTCGGCACCGCCAACATGCTGCAGGTGCTGCACATGGGGCTGCACGTGTGCCAGCTGATGGGCTATGGCCAAATCGACGATGGGCTGAAGCTGATCACCCACCACAGCGCGCGCACGCTTAACCTGAGCGACTACGGCCTGGCGGCCGGCAACAGCGCCAACCTGGTGATCCTGCCGGCGGAAAGCGGTTTCGACGCGGTGCGCCGCCAGACGCCGGTGCGTTATTCGATTCGCCAGGGCGCGGTGATCGCCGAAACGCGGCCGGCGGAAACCACGCTGCATTTGCAGCAGGATGAGACGGTGGATTTTCGGCGCTAAGGCGCAAAAAAAGGGCGCCTTGCGGGCGCCCTTGATGTATTTGATACGAAGAAATCAGTGCGTCACGTGACCGTGGCTGCGGTGCTTGGTCACGAAGCCCAGCAGCAGACACATCACGAATACCGCCAGGTACAGGCCGTTGGCGGTAGTCAGCGCCGCGTGCGCGCCGCCTTTCGCCACGATCGGGCCGGTGACCACGAAGGTCAGCATGGTGCCGATGGTGCCGCAGGTCAGGATAAAGTTGACCAGCTTCGGCGAGGAGACCTTGGTCTGCAGCGAGCCGAGGGTGATCAGCGTGGTGTAGATGGCGCTGGAAACGAAGCCCAGGGCCATGATGTAGTAGCCCAGGTGTTCCGGATTATCGGTGCTGACGAACAGGTACATCGCGCCGGTAGCCAGCGCGGCCAGTACGGTGACGATGCGCTGCAGATCGAAGAAGCGCAGGATGAAGCTGAACACCCACATGCCGACCATGTAAGAGGTCCAGAAGTCGCTCACCAGCTTACCGGCCTGGCCGATGTCCATGTTGAACGACTTGGTCGCGTACTCAGGCACCCACTGAATGAAGCCCAGCTGGCCGAGGATGTAGCACAGCGCGGCGATCGACAGGAACAGCACGCCGATGCCCCATTTTTCTTTCTCGACCGGTTGACCGGCATCGGCGCCTTTCTTGCCCAGCACCGGGAATTCGGAGCACAGGGTCAGCACGAAGATCGCCACGTACAGCAGGCCGATGCAGGCATAAACCCAGTACCAGCCGATATGGCGGGCCAGCAGCATCGCGGCGACGATCGGGAAGATCATCCCGGCCATGCTGAAGAAGGAATCGGTGAACAACAGGCGCGAACCGCGCTGGCGGCCGGCATACATGTGGGTGATCAGGAAGGTGCCGATCGACATGGTGATGCCGCTCACCACGCCGAGGATAAACATGCACAGCGAGAACATGGTCAGGCTCTTGCCGAGCATCAGCCCTGCGACCGCCAGCACCATCAGGACAAAGCCGAAGATCAACTGACGCTTCAGCGGGATGATTTCCATCAGCCAGGCATTAAGGAAGATCGAAATCAAAATACCGGCGTTGAGGAAAGTAAAGGTGTTACTCATGCTGGAAACCGGCAGATTAAAGTACTCTGCAATGTTTCCCATCACCATCCCTGTGACGATCACTAAAGCACCGGTCAGCGCGTACGAAAAGAAGCTGATCCAGGTAAGCCGTATGCGGTTACTGTCATTCATTGTATAGGCCTGAATATGTCTGTTAGAGGTTTTAACGCTGGCATAAGGCCGCTGGCTTTTCCTGGCAAACGCAGAAAAAAGTCCCGATCAGGCCACCAGGGGGCGGATCCTAGCACAGACAACGGGATTTTTTGTGATGGCTGTCGATTTTTTGATGCAACCCATGAAGAGATGATACGCATTATTGTGATCTATTTGCGTGCCGTCACAATGGAATCACGGCTGATGATCGTCGGCTCAAACCGGTGCGCCGGGGTGGCGGGGTCGATCAGCCTGCGCGCCGCGTATTGGGCCATTTCGCTGATGGGAAAATGTACGCTGCTCAACGCCGGGCGCACGAAAGGTGCGCGTTCGCCGCTGTCGTAACAGATCAAGGAGATATCCTGCGGTACCCGCAGGCGGTGCTCGTTGATCGCCAGCAGCGCGCCGATCGCCATCTCTTCGTTGCAGCAGTAGATGGCGCTGGGCCGTGCGGTTTGCTGCAGCAGGTGATCGGCGCAGCGGTAACCGCTTTCCAGATCGTAGACGCCCTCCAGACAGGCCACCGGCTCGATATTCGCCGCCTGCATCGCCTCTTCAAACCCCTGCAGCCGCAGGCGGCTCGACGGGCGCTCGCGCGGGCCGCTGATGCAGGCGATGCGCCGGTGCCCGGCGTCGAGCAACTGCTGCGTCGCCATGCGGCTGGCGAGCGGGTGATCGAAGGTGACGCAGCGGTCTTCCAGCCCCGGCACCAGACGATCGAGCAACACGAAATCACGTTGTTCCGCCGCCAGCTGGCGCAGCCGATCGTCACTGAGAAAACGCACGTGCAGGATCACGCCGTCGCAGCGCAGGCTGAACAGCCGTTGCACCGCCTGCCATTCGTTTTCGGCGCTGTTGCGGCCCTGGGTCACCAGCAGCTGCTTGCCGTGGGATTCGGCCTCGGTCTGCACGAAGTCCATCAGCGCGCCGAAGAAGCCGCCGCGATACGACGTGGTCACCAGCCCGAGGGTATTGCTGTGGCTGGAGGCGAGCGCGCGGGCCGCCGGGTTGGGGGTATAACCGAGCTGGGCGACGGCGCGTTCAACCTTCTCGCGGGTCGGCGCCTTGACGTTGCTGTCGCCGTTCACTACCCGCGATACGGTGGCGCGCGATACGCCCGCCAGCGCCGCGACATCTTCCAGTGTCACCATCGTCCAACTCCTGATTACGGCTAAAAAAATGGGTTCGGCGTGCCGAACCCCTGTCATACCGCGCAGGCGCTTACCTGAACTGCGGCAAGTACGGCGCGTTTATCGTCAACACCTCGTCCAGCAACGGCTGTGCCAGGTTGGCGTTGCCCACCAGCGGGTTGGCGATCAGCGCCAGCAAGCCGCTGCGGCGATCGCCGTGCACCGCGGCCTCGATGGTCAGGCGTTCGTAGGCTTTCACCTGCTGCGTCAGCGCCTGCATCGGCTCCGACAACGGGCCGAACGTCAGTGGATGCGCGCCTTGGGCATCGACGATACAGTTGATTTCTATCACAGCATCGTCCGGCAGGCCATGGATCGCGCCGCGGTTTGCGGTGTTGACCACTAATTGCGTGCCGAGATTATTATGGATAGCACGAATCAGCTCCAGCGCAACCTCGGAATAGAAAGAACCGCCGCGGAAGCTGAGCTGTTCCGGTTTCGTGTTCAACTGCGGATCGGCATACAGCTCGAACAGCTCTTTCTCCACCTGCATCACCTGCTCGGCGCGGGTGCCGCGCTCGCCGGCGGCGGCCATCTCTTCCGCCAGCATCTCACGGGTCTGGTAAAAATAGCGGTGGTACGGGCAGGGGATCGCGCCGAGCGCGCGCAGGAAGTCCGGCTGCCAGGGCTCTTCCTTGATGTTGTTCATGGTCAGCGCCGCGCCGTCGCACAGCATGTCGATCACGTTGCCGGTGACGTCGCGCCCCTGCTGCGTGACCTGATGCACCCAGACCATGTGATTCAAACCGGCGAACCGCAGCTGCACGTCGGCGTAAGGCGCCTGCAGCATGTTGGCGATCATGTGATGCATGCTGATCGGCACGTTGCACAGGCCGATGATCTTCGCTTTGGTAAAGCGGGACACCGCCTCGGTGACGATGCCTGCCGGGTTGGTGAAGTTGATGATCCAGGCGTCCGGCGCCAGCTTTTCCACCCGACGGGCGATATCCAGCATCACCGGAATGGTGCGCAGCGCCTTGGCGAAGCCGCCGACGCCGGTAGTCTCCTGGCCGAGCAGCTGGTATTTCAGGCCCAGCCGTTCATCGGCGGCGCGCGCCGGCAGTTGCCCGACGCGGAACTGGGTCAGCACGAAAGCGGCGCCGCGAATGGCGTCGTCCAGCGCGAAGTGCACGCTGACCTTCACCTGTTCCAGCCCGTGGCGCGCCAGCATGCGGCGGGTCAGAGCGGCGATGGTTTCCACTTTTTGCCGGCCCGGCTCGACGTCCACCAGCGCCAGTTCGGTGACCGGCAGCTCCTCGATGCGCTGGATCAGCCCATCGACCAGTTCGGGAGTGTAGCTGCTGCCGCCGCCGATCACCGCGATTTTGAGCGTGCTCATTGGCGGCCCTCCGTTTGCGACTGACGGCGATAGAGCTCGATCATGTCGTCGGCCAGATCCTGGATCACCATGGCGTTCATCAGATGATCCTGCGCATGTACCGTGATCAGGTTGATCGCCAGCTTGCCGCAGCCTTCGTCCAGGCCGATCAGCTCGGTCTGGATCAGGTGCGCTTTCTTCACCCATTCTTTGGATTCGGCCATGTGTTTGGCCGCGGCGGCGAAGTCGCCGGCGCGCGCTTGCCGCAACGCCATCAACGCATTGCTGCGCGCGCTGCCGGAGAACACCAGCAGTTCCATGATGGTGCTTTCAAACTCGGGGCTGACTTCAGTCATCAATTCACTCACGTCATTTCTCCAGGGGTTGCGCGGCGACGCCGCCGTGGGATGCTTCAGTATCCGTTCCTTTATAATGAGAGCGCTCTCATTTATGTAGAGTAACGACAATGCGTGTGCAAACTGGGAGGCAGATCGCAAAAACCGCCCCGGGGCGGCACGGGGCAAAAAATGCGTGATGCGGTTGGCAAAAAAGCCTTCTGCGCCCATACTTTCCGCAGCAAAATTCAGGGCCGCCTAGGATATGTCCCGTAATTGGGTAAATATAGGTAAATGGCTGGCACTTGCCGATACAGCTCTTTAGAATCAAAGCGCTTTTCCGTTGTTTGTCTCTCAGAGAAAGGACCCGTTAATGTTCAAACGTACTTTAGTGACCTTCGTCGCGCTGTGTTCCCTGTCCGCAGTGGCACCAGCCGCACTCGCCGCCGGTGAGACCCACGTCATGCTGACGACCTCGGCGGGGAATATCGAATTGGCGCTCGACAGCCAGAAGGCACCGGTTTCCACCCAGAACTTCGTCGATTACGTGAACAGCGGGTATTACAACAACACCATTTTCCACCGCGTGATCCCGGGCTTCATGATCCAGGGCGGCGGGTTCACCGCTGACATGCAGCAAAAATCCACCAAGGCGCCAATCAAGAACGAAGCCGACAACGGCCTGCGCAACCTGCGCGGCACCATCTCGATGGCGCGCACCGCCGACAAGGACAGCGCCACCAGCCAGTTCTTCCTGAACGTGGCGGATAACGCCTTCCTGGATCACGGCCAGCGCGACTTCGGCTACGCGGTGTTCGGCAAAGTGGTGAAAGGCATGGACGTGGTGGACAAGATCGCTCAGGTGCCAACCGGCAACGTCGGCCCTTACCAGAATGTGCCGACCAAACCGGTGGTGA
>NZ_JVEL01000183.1:0-207 GCF_001076875.1 Serratia sp. 506_PEND | reverse complement strand
ACAACCGGAATGACTGAACCTATCAGCGCACCGGTGGAGGCTCCTTCAAGCCCGGCAAGACCTCCGGCTGTTGCGCCAATGACCCCACCCGTCTTTTTACCCACATGGCGCAGTCGTATGTTTTGCGAACCGCAATTCGGACAATGCATTTCTTTTCCCTTGTTACTGGCAATAAAGCCGCCTGAATAAACAGGCGGGCCGTGTATA
>NZ_JVEL01000182.1:0-3121 GCF_001076875.1 Serratia sp. 506_PEND | reverse complement strand
GGCTTTAGCATTCACCTGAAATAGCGCGAGCCGCTCCCCTTATCGCGGCGCTGACACAGCGCCGCCCCCGAGGAGGAGTTTGGCGCCCAATCCCATCATGACCACGCCCGTAAATCGCTGCTGCCAGACCAACAAACGGGGATTGCGGGCGAGCCATTGCCCCACGGTGCCGGAGGCCATAGCGACAGAGCCCAGCGAAAGGATCCCGGCCAGCTTTTGAATGGAACCTAAAACGAGCAATTGCAACCAAACCGGCCCGGTTTCAGGGTTAACAAACTGCGGGAGGAAAGCAAACATGAACAGCAGCGACTTAGGGTTGGTCAGGCTGTTAATCGCCCCTTCTTTCACCGCCTGCCACCCGGTCATCATCCGGGGTTTCAGCACGGCATCGGAACGCTGCCGGCTTACCTTCAGCATTTTTATCCCCAGCCAGACCAGATAGGCGGCCCCAACCCAACGCAATACGTCCAACGCCAGCGGATAACTATGCAGCAACGTGGCGAGGCCGAGCACCAGCATGGAAACCTGCACCATACCGGCGACAAAAACCATGCCGAAAACATTGAGCAGCGCGATGCGACGGCCTTGGCCGATACCCCGGGCCAGCGTGAGCATCATATCCGGTCCGGGAGAGAGTTCCAGAAGGGTGAGTGCAACAAGAAAAGCAATAAACGTTTCGGCTGAAGGCATGGGGTTATCACCGGCGAGTCAAAGAATACGGCAATCATATTCCTCCCCGGACATTCGCAACAGCACTATCAGACGCATCCGGGGCGTGTCGTTAATTCAGGGCGGCGAGAAATGCCTGATAGCCTTGCGCGCTGCGATCCAATTCGTGGGATTGCAGCGGCTCCACCGTCCCGTCCGAAGCGGCTTCCTTGCCGTAAAAGGCAAAGAACGAAGCATAGTCGGCCCGCACGTAATCGGCGGTCACTTCAAACGGCCGGAAGATCTCCTCCAGCGAGTAGCGATAACGCCCGTCGCGCGCGTAATCTTCTGCGCGCACGCCCGCCGTGACCGCCAGCGCCAGTTTCTTGTTCTGCATCTTATAGCCGCTGCGGGAACCGTAGGCCCAGCCGTAGGTGAGCACGTCGTCCAGCCATTTTTTCAGCAGCGGCGGGCTGCTGAACCAGTAAATCGGGAACTGCAGCACGATGTTGTCATGCGCTTCAATCAACTGCTGTTCTTTGGCGACGTCGATCTGCCAGTCCGGGTAGGCCTGATGCAGTTCGTGCACGGTATACAGCGCCGGATAACGGCGCAGTTCCTCCAGCCAACGTTTGTTGACCACCGAGTTCGCCATATCGGGATGTGTTACTACCACCAAGGTTTTCATACTGATCTCTCCAGTCAGGTGTTTCGACGCATCTTAGGGTATGCTGACAGAATGTAAAATACGCACACTCACGACACATACTTACCCTGGAGAAAGTGTAAATGACCGCCGAATCCCGCTGCAGCCCAACGGGCATCAGCCTCGAAGACACCGGCTATGGCTACACCCTGTCGGTGATCAACGGCAAATATAAAATGATTATTCTCTACTGGCTGGCGCTGTATAAGCCGGTATTGCGGTTCAACGAACTGCAGCGCTGCGTCGGCACTATTTCGTACAAAACGCTGAGTTCGACGCTGAAAGAGCTGGAAAAAGATCGCCTGGTGGTGAGAAAGGAGTATCCGCAGATCCCGCCCAAGGTGGAGTACAGCCTGTCCGAGCGCGGGCGTTCGCTGATCCCGGTGATCGACATGATGTGCAACTGGGGGGAGCAGCACCGGCCGGAGCCGCCGGTGCCGTGAGGGGTTAGTTGTCCGCCGCCGCTGAGGTTGCCGGCGCGGGTTCATCGTGCTCAACCAGCGCGTCCGCCGGCCGGCACTGGCGCAGCGTGCGCACGCTGAAAGCCACCAGCACGCCGAGCACAGCGGCGAATGCGCCAAACGACAGCACGCTCATCAACGGGGTAAATACCCTGCCCAGTACGCCGAGCCCCAGCGCGCCGATCGAATCGCCGGTCACGTCCTGCGCGGTGCCGAGGCTATTCACCCGCCCCAGCAGATGATCCGGCGTGTTGCTCTGGATCAGCATGAACTGCAGAAGTGAGGCGATAGCGTTGGCGTAGCCGTAGCACACCAGCGCCAGCAGCGCCGGCGCCAGGTGGCTGAACAGCCCCAGCGAAGCGATGGCGGTGAACGCGACGATGGCGGCGACCAGGATCAGCACGCCAGGGCGAGAGAAACGCCCCACCCAGCCGCTGGTCAGCGCGCCCAGCATCGCGCCGAGCGGCACCGCGGAATACATCAGGCCGATAGAGGACGCGCCGACGTGGTAAGCATCCTGCGCCAGCGCCGGGAACAGCACCCTGACGGCGCCGACGATGCTCATCAGCATCCCCAGCAGCACCACCGAGCCGACCACCTTATTGCGCCAGACAAACTGGAAGCCGCTGGCGAGCGCGCGCAGCGGATGTTCCGGCTCCTGCTGCTGCGGCAACAGCGTCGGCAAGCGCACCAGCGGCACAAGGGTGCCCAGCGTCCCTGCCGCCGCGACGGCGAAGGCGAGACCGACGCCGCCGAACACGATGATAATCCCGCCCAGCGCCGGCGCCAGGATCGCGCCGATGCGCACCGTCACCATGCTCAAGGCCCCCGCCGCCGCCAGGTTTTCACGCCCGACCAGCAGCGGGATCACCGCCATCAGCGCCGTCATGCCCAGCGCGCCGAAGAAGCCGTCCCAGGCCGCCAGCAGGTAGAGCGCCCATAGCGAAGGCGCCGGGGCGAAGGCGTTCAGACTCAGGGCGACAAACCCCAGCCCGCAGGTGCCGCGCGCAAACAGGATCAGCTTACGGCGATCGTAGCGATCGGCGAGTACCCCGCCCAACATCAGGCCGATAAACATGCCCACGCCGTCCAGCGCCACCGCGACCCCCACCTGCAACGTGGAGCCGGTCATCGCCTGGATCTGAATCGGCACCCCCACCGCCAGCATGCCGAGGGAAAACACCGACAGCATGCGGGCGCAGAAAATCGCGCGGAAATGCGCATTGCTTCTCAGCAAACTGAAATCAAGAAAAAAAGAAGGTCTGGCCATAGCGACGACGCCAGCAGCAACAAAAACGGCGGCGAT
>NZ_JVEL01000181.1:0-6269 GCF_001076875.1 Serratia sp. 506_PEND | reverse complement strand
GCCGCCCCTGATAACTATCAGCGTTTTTTCTTTTTGTTGAAATCCAGCTCGAAGGCGAACACGGCGCTCTGAATTTTGCGCTCCATCGCCAACCCCAGCTTGAGGAAACGGCATGACAGGCGCGAGAAGTGCACCACCTGATCGTTATCGTCGGTTTCCTGATCGTCGTTGACCACCACCAGCTCCATGTTGACCTTGAAGCTGCCGTAGCTGCCCAGATCCAACTCCGCTTTCTTGAACTGCAGGCCCGGCTGGAAGAAATCCGGCAGCGGGCCGTCGAAGCGCAAACCGACGCCGCCGGCGGACAGATCGTGGATCCGCAGCTCGTACGGCGTGCCGTCCGGGTATTCGCCGGTACAGAAGAATTGGCGCCAGTGCGGCGTGGTGATGCGGAACTGACGGCGGCGCTGGATGTAAACCAACTCCTGCGGCAGTCGGGTCGAGCAGGCCTGGACGCCCTGATGTTCGGTCAATTCCGCCTGGCCGACGGAAAACTCGATTTTGGCGTCGTGGCTTTCAATGACGATGGTGCAGGCGCCGTCGATGGCGTTTTCCGCTTCCTCACCGCTAAACACGATATTGTCCGGCCCGACGCTCAATAACAGACTTTGAAACCGGTGCTGCTGATTTTCTACGCGCAGCGGCGTGCGTTGTTTGCAAATTTCACGCAGAATCGCCAGAACTTCAAAACGCTCCCGTTTGATAAACAGTCCGTTATCGCTGTGCTCCACACGTCTCTCCTGACTTTTTTTCTAATGACGTATTACGTATTCCTTACGGTTATCATCTCTGGGAATATTCCTAAAGTCAAATTTGCCAACGCTGCCAGGCCTGCGGCAGCAGGCGTGCGAAACGTTTCGCCCACGCCTGCTGCCCGCGTTCATCGGCGATCAGATCCTGGCGGATTTCGATGCCGACATAAGGCAAACCGCGCCGTTCCGCATGCACCGGCAACGTGTAGTCGGTGGCGTCGGTCATTGCATAGGGCTCGTTGATCCCCACCTGCAAATCCCCCTCTTCGCGCAGCAGTTCGGCCAGCAGCAGCGCAAATTCCGGGTAGCGATTAAACAGCAGACCCACCTGCCAGGGGCGCGATTCCCCTTTGAACACCGGCGTGAAGCTGTGCATGGCGATCACCGCCGTCGGCAGTTCGCGCAGCTGACGTTGCCCCAAATGATCGTCGATGGCGTGGTGATACGGCAAAAACACCTCACGCTCGCGCGCCAGCGCGTGCTCGGCGTCGATGCCGATATTGCCGGGTATCGGCGTCAGTTCGGACAAATGCGGGATCGAGCTGGCGATGCCGGGCGCCCGGTTGCAGTCGATCACCAGCCGTGAGTAACGCTGGTGGATCAGGGTGGCGTCCAGTTGGCGGCTCAGATGGCGCGACACGCTCAGCGCGCCGATATCCCAGCCGATGTGGCGTTCAATCTCCCCCGGCGGCAAACCGAGATCGCCAAGAGATTGCGGTATCGCCTTGCCGGCGTGATCGCACAGCAGCAAAAAGGGCGCTTTGCCGCGCGGGATTTCAACGGCAGCTGCGGGCGGCTCATCGGCGGACAATAGCGGCGGGATAAACGAATGAGGCATGACAGGCTCCGGCGGTGGAAAGCAAAACGTTTATCGTAGCGCTATCCCGTCGCCGGCCCCAAGGTCGTGCTTAGATCAAAAAGGCATGAGTCAGACTATAGTCATGCCGTCTCGGCCGGCTGCGGCTGGTGCACCGCGATATAACGCTGATAGCGCGACGGCTTGAGCCGCGTGGTATCCACCAGCACCAGTCCGTCGATACAGTTGTTGAACGCCGGATCGGTGCCGAAGTCGATGAACTGCACCCCACCCGGTTCGCACAGCTCGGTGTATTGCTTGTACAGCGTCGGGATCGAGCAGCCGATGTTGCTGAGCAGGCTCTTCAGCCGCACCAGATCTTCCTGATAGTTGTCCCCGGCAAACTGCGCCAGCACCTGCGGCAGCGACGCCGGATAAGGCCGCCGCGACTGCGCGAAGGCGTGATCCGGCGAGAAATAGAGCCGATAGAAGGCGATCAGCAAATCGCGCGCCGCCAGCGGCATGCCGCCGGAGATCGACACCGGGCCGAACAGATAGCGGTACTGCGGGTATTTCGACAGATAGGCGCCGATGCCCAGCCACAAATAGTCCAGCCCGCGCTTGCCCCAATAGGCCGGCTGAATAAAGCTGCGCCCCAGCTCAATGCCCTGCGCCAGGATCGGTTCCATATCGCGGTCATAATGGAACAGGCTGTTGCTGTAGATGCTTTCCAGCCCTTTGCGCGCGATTTGTTCGGCGGTAGGGATAAAGCGATAGGCGCCGACGATCTCCAGCTCCTCCTCATCCCACAGCACCAAGTGGTAGTAATCGTCGTCGTAGCTGTCCAGATCGCGGCGGCGGCCGGATCCTTCCCCCACCGCGCGGAAGGCGATCTCGCGCAGGCGCCCCAGCTCGCGCAGGATTGGCGTACGCGCTTCGTCATGGCGACGGTAGAGATAGATGGTTTTACCGTCCGGCGTTACCCCCAACCGTTCGCAGTTCGCCAGCGCCTTTTTCAGCTCAAGACGATCCTCCGGCAGCGCGATCGGCGACTCGCTGGCGAACAGCCCCGGCTTGCCCTGGCCCAGGCGATAGACGTGGCGGCGAAAACGCTCCGCCAGATCCTTGGCGCTGGTGTGGCCGTCGTGCCAGTTGGCGAACGGCACGCGGCCGCCCACGCGGATCTTGATGCGCCCGCCCCGCTGCTGGAACATTTCGCGCACCAGCAGCAACGTCGACAGCGGCCGGTAGACCAGTGAGGTAAAGTAGAACAGGTTGCTGTTGCGCGCGCTGATGTGGATTGGCACGATCGGCGCGCGCGCTTTGGCGGCCAGGCGCAGAAAACCGGTATGCCAGTGGCCGTCGCGGATGCCTTTCGGGCTCATGCGCGACACTTCGCCGGCCGGGAACAGGATTAGCGCGCCCTGATTGTCCAGTTGTTGCTGCATGCCTTCAATCTGTTTGCGGCTGGTTTTATAAGCGACGTTATCCACCGGCACGAACAGGCTGCGCAGCGGTTCAATGTAGGTCAGCAGTTGGCTGGCCACCACTTTCACGTCCGGGCGCACCGCCGCGACGGCGCGCAGCAGCACCAGGCCGTCGAGCGAACCGATCGGGTGATTGGCCACGAGCACCACCGGCCCCTGGCTCGGGATGTTTTCCAGATCGCCGTCCACCAGCTCGCAGCTGAGATTAAAGTAGTCCACCACCTGCTCGATCAGATCGAGCCCTTTCAGGTGGGGATAATCGGCGGCGAACTGCTTGAATTCTTTTTCGAAGAGAAGGGTTCTTAGCAGGCTGCGCTGCCAGGCAGGGGTATTGCGGTGTGGAAATGCATCTTGCAACAGAGAATCCAGGCTGAACATCGCGTTATCTCCTGACGTAGTCGCTGCAAACTTAAGCCAGAGCCGTGACTCTGACGTGTCAGTTACATGACAATAAAGTGAATCCATCGACTATCAGGTATAGCAAAGTAATGGCGAATTGGGAGCGAAAGACGCATTTTCGCCCCCACTTGCCTTCACATCGGCGCCAGCAACGCTTCAATGCGGCGGTTTACCGCGTCGCGCAGGCGCAGCAGCGGCCCGGCCTGGTGCGGATAACGCTTGAAGGTGATGCGCATGCCCAGCTCGCGTTCGATCAGCGCCTCAACCGTCGGCCGGTCGGTCAGACTCTCCAGCAGTTGCAGCGCGCGCATGTCTTGCAGCCCCTGATGCAGCACCCGCAGGCGCAGCGACTCCACCGGCTGCAGATCATCGCCCGGATAGACCACGAACGGATCGCCGGAGGGAAACGCATGGCCGCTGTCGGTCACGGCATAAGGATTGATACGTTCGAGCGAATGGGCGCTGTTATAGAAGTTGAATCCCCAATGCAGAAAGCCGGCGATGCGGTACAGATAGAGCTGCACGCCCAATATGCGGTTGCGCGCCGAAGGCTGGGCGAAGAACCGGTTGGCGACCTCGGTCTTCTGCACGCAGCAGTAATAGGCCCACAGGCCAGGCACCCGGTGTTCGATAAAGGGCTCAATATGATCGGTGGCGGCGACCGGGATTTCCACCAGGCCTCGCTGATAGAAAGCGAAATCCGACAGCGCATCGAAAGTGCGAAAGCCATCCAGTAGCGGCAGCAGCGCGGCGCTGGCGCGCCGGTAGGCCGCTAGGTTGTCCAGCGTCGGCTCATCGGAAACATGGAACCACACCTGCCGTTCCAGCCCCCGTTCGCGGAACCAGGCGGTCAACGCCGGCAGCAGCGCCTGCAGAAAACGCTGGTACGCTTCGCCCTGCGCATCGGTGTGCCAGCCGAACAGCGGTCGCGCCTCGCCCTGCTCCTCCACCACGATCTTCGGCGCATGCGCCGCGCCCCATTGGGTAAACAACGGCGCGATTTCGAAATGCTCGATGCCCTCTTCCTGCGCCAACGCCACCCACTGCGCCAAGCGGCTGAAATCGAAGCGATACCCCTGCGCGGAACGCGACACCCTCACCAACTGCACCGTGGTGCGTTCACCGCCGACGGCGGTATCCAGCGGCGGCGTAAACAGCGGCGTCAGCAGCATATTGACCCCGCTATGCACCGCGCAGCGCACAAAGTTGCGCACCGCGCGCCAGTAATCCGGGCTGAACACCGCCAGACGGTAGTAATCCGCCAGGCAGTCGGTGTGCAGCCACTCGGTGTGCAACAGCGTTTGCGGCGGCAACGCCGCCGGCACCAGATGCAGCGTCAGCGTGGCCTCGGCCAGCGCCTCGCCGCTCTGGGCATCCCGCAGCCGCAGGGTCAACGGAAAGTCGCCGGCCAGTTGCGCGTCGGCCGGCGGCGTCAGGGTCAACCACAGGCTGCCATAATAGCGGCAGGCGGCAAAAAAACGCCGTTGCGGCAGCGGTATCAGCGGATCGGGAAATAAGCCCGGCTCAGTCGTCAGGTAATTCTCATCGGTCTCGCGATAACAGGGAAAACCGCTCGGCACCGATTGCACCTGGCGCACGCTGATATACTCCGCCAGCGGCCCGTCGAGTTGATAACACAGCTCATGGCGAGTCTCGTTGCCCGGGGTTTGCAAACAGTACACCGCCTGCCAGGACAGCACCTCGTTATTTAACCCGCTCAACCGATTTTCCACGGCAATGGGCGGCATATTTTGGCGATGAAATACTTTCTCCAGGCAATGCGTAAATACCAGAGACAGGCGCATGATATTCCGCCCTCTTTATTATGGATGAATAAGTGTTGTGAGATTCAGGCTAGCGTCTTTTATCGACACAAACAATAGCCGGCAATAAAAAACGTTTGCGCGCCCTCCCTGGACAGCCTCAGCAAGATTTTTTTGTTTATTTGCATCACAAAAATGAAAGAAGCTGAAGCTTGCACAATAAAAATATTTTTAATCCCCATTATGGTGCAAGGGTTATCAGTTATTCCTATGCCTGCGAAGGCCGCTAAATGCCGCGCCACCGGGGAAAAAACCCGTCAAAAGGTTAACGAATTGTGAATAAACACACCTTTCACTTGGCCGTCAAAGCCTTTCGATTTTAACAACAACGAAACATTGACGCCCCATTTTTGGGCGTTTGGGGGTGTATTGACACATTGAAAGTTAAGGGATAGAAAGAATTCACGTTGCAAAAAACGCTATTCGTCGCTCACCGAGGGGAAAGCAATGTCACCGATAAAAAATACCGGCCGCTTGCTGGCGCATTCTATTCTTGCCAGCGCATTATTATTACCCACGCTGCTCCATGCCGCAGATAAAATAACTTTGCGCTATGCCGTTTGGGACAGAAATCAATTACCCGCCGAACAGGAGATTGCCAAGCGCTTTGAACAGGCCAATCCGGATATAAAAATAGAAATAGAATTAACCCCCTCGGCGCAATATTTCGTTAAATTAGATTCCGCAGCCGCCGGCGGCGTGGCGCCGGATATATTCTGGATCAATATGCCTTATTTTGTGCAGTACGCCAAAAACGGCATTATGGAGCCGCTGGCACCCTATATTAAAGACAGCGGCCTTAAGCTGGACGACGTGGTCGCCAGCTCGGTGAAAGCCTACCAGTACGACGGCCAGCAGATGGCCATCCCGCGCGACGTCGATTCCATCGCCGTGTGGTACAACAAAAAGCTGTTCGATCAGGCCGGCGTCAGCTACCCCACCAACGACTGGAGCTGGGACGATCTGAAGAGCAAGGCCGCCGCGCTGAAAAACGGGCTGAAAGGCGCCGCCT
>NZ_JVEL01000180.1:0-3838 GCF_001076875.1 Serratia sp. 506_PEND | reverse complement strand
GTTAATTTTATTTCTTCATTGGTAACGGTTTCATGTAGTCCGAATAATCTCTTCAGAAAATTAAAGTACGTAAAATCTGGTAGCTCACCCGGCTTATCTACTATGCTATTTAATGCTGCGCTAATACATTGATAATTATATTTCTCTCCATATTTCTTGCATAAATATTTAAATGCATCAGATTTATCGGGGCGCTCAGAATATATTTTATCAACTTTGTTTGTATGAAAATTAAGAAGGTTGAAAAAAGTGCTCTCCTGACTTTGAATTTCAAACTGAATTTTTGTTAAGCTGATGGATTTTAATAACCCGATAAAAGCCATAACGCTAATTAAAGGGCCGGTAATACCACCAATATACGAACCAAACTCACCCCATTTTGTATGATTATTAGATAGCCCAGAGTTAAATTCCAATAAATATAAAGCTAACGATAGAAATATAACAAAGCCAGCGCCATAGAAAAACAAATTCCACTTATCTTTATCATCAAACTCATTATTACATCCCTTACCCAACCCACTCTCTTTTCCCTTCGTCATTTTCATTACCACTGGTTACAAGTTTAAGTTTCTCACTAGGAATGGAATATCAGTAAACGTATTATTTAAAGTCACTTTAAATGTTGGCATGAATGTACTCACTGTAATCTCACCTACATTTTAAGGTGTAATATAACTGTTTTCAAGTAAATTATATTCAGTAAACACTTACGGTGCATACAACTATTAGTAATCCAGCGAGGCAGTTGTTCAAACCATCCCGAACCGACCGAAACCCTATAGAACTAGCTTATTATGGCCGTTTTTATTCCTGCTTTATGTATGTGATAAGTTTATTGGAATTACTGTGGAAATGCCGTCAAATTTTGCAACCAAGTCGTTTTCTAACACTATGATTTTGAATAACCTCAGTTTAGGAATTCATCAATAAGCGCATACCCTAAATCACTTAAAAGTGTAACCCCCAGAGTTCGAATGACTATATCTGGCACTAAACGGGCTAAAGCAGACAGATTTGATGAGATAAGGGTATAGATGAATTCTTCATACCCTTGAAGGATTACTTCCCAGTTGATTTGCTTGGTTTCAGTCCTGGGGTATTGCCGGGTGTATCCTTATGATCACGTCTGCGTTGGTCGGGTTTTCCTGTTGATTTTGCAATTGGTTTTGGACCAGGTTTAAGCCCCATGATCGGGCTGCGTTGTCAGAGGTTATTCCTCAGTGTGGATATAAGGGGAGCTGTAAGAATTATCAAGCTCGGATGGGCGTTGGATAATGATTACTAGACTATTATGTGAGCAATGTCAGTTTTTGACATGTAGCGACCGGTTCGATACTGAAGTAGGTTGTTGATTGTTCGCGATGCGCCCTCATCAATGAGGGCCACCTCGGAGATTGTCAGGCTGATTTCGCCAATTGCCGATGCAGGACCTGCAGACTAGTTCCCGCCCCTGCCCATGCTGCAGCCGATCCGACCACATACAGGTTTTGCTTGGCGCGTGAGACGGCTACATTGATTATGTTTGGTGGGCTTGCCGCCCACTGACGCGCCCTTTGCTGACTCGCTTTCGGAGCACCCAGTAACAGGATGACAGTGTCCGCCTCTCGGCCCTGGAATGTGTGGATCGTGCCTACACGATCACGGCACCACTCATCCAACTTTACGCCGAACGCCCGCAGCAGATCAGTCTCACTCTCGAGACGCCGACGCATGTTCTGCTCTACGATCTTGAATGGTGTGATGATAAATACGTCCGGATTTGTAATGCCCGATGCCGCCAGCTCTTTGAGCATTCGTATCACCGCTTCGCCCTCGTCGGGGCACCACTTCGTCTCAGCATCGCCATTGATATCCACCCAGTGAGATCTCCCCAAAGCCGAGCCGATAGATCCGGGTTTTTTAGGCCCGACAGCATGGACCATCTGCCCGGCATAGGCGATGGAGTTAGAAACATCGAACATTGGGTTCTGGCAACGCCTGTGAACGAGCAGTGGCAGCCCGACTTCTCGATCACCTACATCCATGACGAAGGTGGATTTGAAGCGCGATGCCTGATCAGCAAGGGTCTGCGTAGATGCGGCGGGGGCAGACCATTCGATCTGGTCAATGTTGAAAAACTTGCAGATTTCGGCGTTCAGCTTCTCGGGTAGCGATACCACTGGTGGGATTTGCAACGGGTCACCTACCACTATGGAGCGCTTTGCCCGCATGATTGCTCCAACTGCCGCTTGAGGAACGGCCTGGCCCGCTTCATCAATCAGAAGCCAGCCAATACTCTCTGGTGGCAGATCTCCGAACATCGTCCGAACAGAGGCGAATGTCGTGGACACGGTCGGCACAACCATGAAAAGGCTCGACCAAAGGTCGGGGAGAAGTTCACGGTGAGCGGAAGACTGGAAGGCACCAGCCACCATGCCCGACATCAATAGCCCAAGATTGTGTTGCAAGCGGCTGGCCGAAGCATCGATGAACGTTTTATGCACAGTCAGGGCAGCGGCGAAAAGATCCTCACGCAGGCGATGAACCTCATCGGGAAGCCATGGCGCAGTCAGGTGGATAGCCTCGTGCTCGCGCTCGAAGAATCTCTCATCAACGACCCTGTCTCCCATGCGGTTTCGTGCCTGCTCCTCGGTCGCCTTCAATTTCGAAACAGCCTGATATTTGCTGGAAATTTCCTGGTCGAGTTGCTGTAACTGGGACTCAGTATAGTTCCACTCAGCCCTTGCAAGCTCCAGGGCACTGTCCGTCCCCTGCGCCTGTAAGACTGATTGCTGTAAGGTCGCAGAGAGCTTCTGAAGGGTTGATCTCCACGACTTCCAGGCCGCAGTCGCGAACAAGCGGGAGAAGAAACCTGGACGGCAAGCAAGATGGCTGTCGAGCATGATCTTATCCTGCTCGATCTGCGATTTTGCCTTATCATGCTCTCGTTGGCAGGATTCAGCAATCTGGTGTGCCTCTTCGACGGCTTCATTCAGACTCGGACGACGCTGTTCCACACTTTGAAGTTCGGTGGTCGCTCCCTTGAGCGCCTGGATATCCCGTCGCATTTCTTCGATGCTGGCGATTTCAGCGTCTACCGTCTCCTTGAGTTTAAGGAAAACGGTTCGCGTTTTCCGCCAGGCCGCTAAAGCGTCCACTTCATTGGTGCTGGGCCGCTCATTGACGACCACGCTGGGCATCACGCGATCGATGATTTCGCCAGTTTGTTCGTCCTTGATCTCACGCAAGACGTTTAAGCCGCGAGCTGCTTTCAGGTAGGTAAGGAAACCACCGTCTTCATTCCACCAGAAACTTTGCTGGAACGCGCCTCGGTTGCTGCTCTTGCCGAGAGCCGCAGCGATCAATCCCCAGGTTTCGACAGGGTCGGAGGGGATGTCCCCCTCGGCCTCGGCTTCGAAATAGCCGGCGCGTTTGGGATTCGCAATCAGGTCGCTGATGGACCGGAAGTAGGAGATCTGTTCATGGCGACCATTGGCTTCCTTGAGAGGCAGCTCTTTACTGACGTTTTCGACCGCTTTGTTATTGGAGGAGGCTACGATGATCTCATGGCCCCTCAAGGATGCATGTAACTTGTAGAAGTGCAGGAATGCATTGGAACCGAATGCCAGCTTCTCGCCTGTTGTGGAAAAGGCATCCTGCGGTTTATTGAAGCCGCACATCGCCGTGGCCCGATCAAGAATGCACCCAACGACAATATCTCGCAGAAGAGTGGTCTTTCCAGTACCCGGTGGCCCATTGACACCGATGATACCTGGAGCATCATTCAGCTCAGCACGCGCCGCATTCACGGCAGCCTGTTGAAGCAGTACCAGTGGATGGCCGCCTTTCGAAGGCC
>NZ_JVEL01000179.1:0-1825 GCF_001076875.1 Serratia sp. 506_PEND | reverse complement strand
CAGATCCGCTACCTCAATACCACCAACTATTCGGTCGAAGAGATCTCCACCAAAATCCTCGACATCCTTGGCATGAGCCGCCGCATGTTCTGATCTTTCCCTCGCGGGGCCCCGTGCCCCGCCGCCTGCCGTTTATTTCAGCAGCAGCTGATTTTTTTGTGCTTTTTTTCGCGGCTTTGATCAACAGAACACAATCTCTACGGTTGAATTCAGCGCTTTTTGCGTTATTGTGATCGCCATCACTTCCCGGCACTCCTGCCGCAGAGAAGAACAGTTTCCAGGGAACAACATGCACAAAACAGATGAACTGCGGACCGCGCGCATCGACAGCCTCGTCACGCCGCAAGCGTTGGCGGACAAGCTGCCGATCTCGGCGGCCATCGCTGATAACGTGACAGCGTCACGTAAACGCATTGAAAAAATCCTCACCGGTGAAGACCGCCGCCTGCTGGTGGTGATCGGCCCCTGCTCGATCCACGATCTCGACGCCGCCGTCGATTACGCCGGCCGGCTGAACGCCCTGCGCGAGCGCTACCAGGATCGCCTGGAGATCGTGATGCGCACCTATTTCGAAAAACCGCGCACCGTCGTCGGCTGGAAAGGCCTGATCTCCGATCCGGCGCTGGACGGCACCTTCCAGGTCAACCGCGGCATCGAAATGGCACGCCGCCTGCTGCTGGAAGTGAACCAGCTCGGCCTGCCGACCGCCACCGAATTCCTGGACATGGTTGTCGGCCAATACATCGCCGATCTGATCAGCTGGGGCGCCATCGGCGCACGCACCACCGAAAGCCAGATCCACCGTGAAATGGCCTCGGCGCTCTCCTGCCCGGTCGGCTTCAAAAACGGCACCGACGGCAACACCCGCATCGCCATCGACGCCATTCGCGCGGCGCGCGCCGGGCACATGTTCCTGTCGCCGGACAAACATGGCCAGATGACCATCTACCAGACCAGCGGCAACCCATATGGCCACATCATCATGCGCGGTGGCAAAACGCCGAATTACCACGCCAGCGACATCGCCGCCGCCTGTGACAGCCTGCGCGAGTTCGATCTGCCGGAGCACCTGGTGATCGACTTCAGCCACGGCAACTGCCAGAAAATGCACCGCCGCCAGTTGGAAGTGGCCGACAACGTCTGCCAGCAGATCCGCGCCGGCTCTGCCGCCATCACCGGCGTGATGGCGGAAAGCTTCCTGGTGGAAGGCACGCAGAAGATCGTCGCCGGCCAACCGTTGACCTATGGTCAGTCGATCACCGATCCTTGCCTGAGCTGGTCCGACAGCGAACAGTTGCTGGCGATGCTGGCGGATGCGGTCGATAGCCGTTTCTGACGCAACATAGACCGGGGCCTCGCCCCGGCTTTCTCCCTTCTGTCCCGCTCATCTATACTGATTGCAACGCTTTAGCACCCGCCGAAACGCACTGGGAGCCCCGGCATGATTCACTCTCTGTTATCCATTCCCTGCGTCACGCTGCAGGGCGAGCAAAAAACGCTGGGCGATTTCCCGGCGCGCGCTTACCTGGTGGTCAACACCGCCAGCAAGTGCGGCTTCACTCCGCAATACCGCGGGCTGGAAAATTTGTGGCGATACTATCGCGAGCGCGGCCTGATGGTGCTCGGCTTCCCCTGCAACCAGTTTGGTTCTCAGGAGCCGGGCAGTCCGCTGGAGATCGCCAATTTTTGCAGCCTCAACTACGGCGTCAGTTTCCCGCTGTTCAGCAAGATCGACGTTAACGGCCCCGGCGCCCACCCGCTGTTCAATGAGCTGAAACGTCTGGCGCCCGGCATTCTGGGCAGCCGCCGCATCAAATGGAATTTC
>NZ_JVEL01000178.1:0-1491 GCF_001076875.1 Serratia sp. 506_PEND | reverse complement strand
CCCGCCGATAATCAGAAACTCCGCCGGCTGATATAGCGCACCGAGATGACCGCCCACGATCAGGTAGCCGCCAAACACCGCGCCCAATACCACGAGATAACCCAAAATAACTAGCACACGCATTCCTTAAATTAACAATGTGGATGGAAGGTGGGGCAAACGCGCCCTGGCGCGACAGACCAGGCTGCATGTCTGGGGGCGGCATGCCGCCCCTGCGTATCACACGTCGGTATTCATTGCCGAGAGCCGGCAATGTGGCGGCTCAAATGGCGCGTTTGACCTGCTCGTCCAGCAGTTGAGGAATAATATCGGCCAGTTGCGGCGAAAGTTTACGTCTTTTTACGGCGCGGGATGGGGGTTGGCATAAACTGCAGATGAAACCATTCAGTGGCTGGTGCGCGTGGGTGATAAATGCGCCGCCGCAGCAGCTGCAGGCGGAAAGCTGCAACATGCCGCTATCGACGAAGCGCACCAGCGTCCAGGCACGGGTCAGCGCCAGCAACGGCGCCTCGCCGGCCTGCTGCGGACACTGCTCGAGATAGAGGCGATAGGCTTTGATCACCGCCTCCACCCCGCTGCACTGCCCGCTTTTCATCAAAAACAGGTAAGCGTTGTAAAACATCGACGAGTGAATATTTTGTTCCCAGGTCATAAACCAGTCGGTTGAGAACGGTAACATTCCTTTTGGCGGCGGGCTGCCGCGTAACTCCTTGTAAAGTTTAATCAAGCGCCCGCGGCTGAGCTGGGTTTCACTCTCCAGCATCTGCAATCGGGCTCCCAGCGAAATCAGCTCCATGGCGAGCTGAATGTCCTTGGCTTCTTGAACGATACTTTTCTCAACCATCATCAGGCTCTTTTCTTCGTCGGGCTAGCGTCTTTACTCGATAGCTCTTGCAGTAAATGGCTTGATAGCAAAATGCCGGTATGGATTTGTTGCAGATCGTCGACGCGCGACTCTTTGGTCAGGCGTTCGATGGTCTGGCTTTCGTTAAAGCGGAAGTGGCAAACCAGCTGGTTGGTCTCGGCCAGTTTAACCATTTGCGGCAAAGTCAGCTGCGCCAGCGCATCGGCCATGGTTTCATCAATACCCAGGCGAAACATTGCGGACGCTTTTTCATCGTTGATCAAACGCTGTGCTAAAAGTAAATATGACAGATTGATGTCATAAATATGCTTAAGTAATTCAGACGTACCCATATTCCCCATCCCGACAGACTATGTTTAAAAACATACGCTGGGTGATAAATTTTATCGCCCGTGACTTGGGTTGTTTCCCAAAGTTGGCAAATTAATCTCTCAAAAACGACTGCTATAATTTTCGACAATCGCTAAATTCGACCACTGTTCAGTATTTGCTACGAGCGTAAACCAACGTGTATGGATGTACAGCATTCTGCTTCGATAGTGTTTAGTCACCATGAAACTATTTTTACAAATTTAATAAGATTATTCCTAAAGCAGCGCAACTCTACCCCCGAACCATTAGCACAC
>NZ_JVEL01000177.1:0-24435 GCF_001076875.1 Serratia sp. 506_PEND | reverse complement strand
GGCCCTGTTCGCCGGCGCGCGCCGCTTCCACCGCGGCGTTGAGCGCCAGGATGTTGGTCTGGAAGGCAATGCCGTTAATCAGGGTAGTAATTTCGGCGATACGCTGCGAACTGCTGGAGATATCGCGCATGGTGCTGACCACGTTTTCCACCAGCTTACCGCCCTGTTGTGCGGTCTGCGAGGCGTCGGTGGCCAGCTGGTTGGCGTGATGAGCATTGTCGGCGTTTTGTTTCACCGTGGCGGTCAGCTGTTCCATGCTGGCCGCGGTTTCCTCGACCGCCGCCGCCTGCTGTTCGGTGCGGGAGGAGAGATCGGTGTTGCCGGCGGCGATTTCCGCCGAGGCGGTGGAGACCTGGCTGACCCCCATCTGGATCTTCTCAATCATGGTGCGCAGGTTTTGGCTCATCGCCGCCACTGCGTTCAGCAGTTGCCCCAGCTCGTCGCGGCGGGTGCTGGTCTGCGCCTGGCGCAGGTCGCCGCCGGCGATGCGTTCCGCCATGGCCAGCGTGCTGTGCAGCGGACGGGTGATCTGCAGGGTGATGCGCCAGGCGATAAGCACCCCGGCGATGATGGCGATCAGGGTGGTGACGCCCATCTGCAGCTGTGCCAGATTGATGTTGTTGCGCGTCTGCACCAGTTCGTCCTGCATAAAGGCGTTCACCAGCGTGCCGATCGCTTGCGCGCGTTCGCCGAGCTGCCGGCTGATTTGCTGTTCGTGCTCATAGGCCGGCAGGTAGGCCGCGATGCGGTTTTTGTAATCGTCCAGCGCGGCCAGCAGCGGTTGCAGCTGCGGGCGCTGCGCGTCGCTGACCCGGCGGCTCAGGGCGTTGGCCGCGTCGCGCGCGTCGTCGATGGCCGCCATCAGCGGCGCTTCGGTTTCCTTGTTCAGGCTCAGCAGCAGACCGCGCGCGCCGTAGCGCACCTGGGTCAGCTTCTGGTTAAGCTGGATGAAGGCCAGCTGCAGATCGCCGTTGGTGAGCTGGCGCTCCACCTGGCTCAGGCTGGCCTGCACTTCCGACATGTTCCAGCTCTGGCGCACCGCGTCTTTTGCCGTGACCGCCTGCTCAAAGACTTTTTGCTGCTGTTGATATTCCCCGATCAGCGTCACCAGACGCTGCAGATCCTTGCGGCTTTGGGCGTCCCAGTCCAGCGCCTGCCCCTGGTCTATCAGCTTGACGGCGTTTTCAATATTGGCGCGGTTGTTCTGCAGATACTCCGGCTGGTAGGTCTGGCCGTACATGGCGCGGTTGTATTTGGCCTGGTTGATCTCCTCGTTCAGCCGGTTGCTGAAGTCGATGCGATCGGCGCGGGATTCGATGATATGCAGATATTGCGCCCCGGTGCCGGCGATGACGACCGCCAACAGCAACAACAGCGCGAAGCCGAGACCAAGCTTTTTACCTACGGTGAGATGAGTGAACTTTCCTGCCAATGCTTGCAATGCCGCCATAGCGTTTTTCCTTCTCCGGGCGAACGTCAATTGAACAAACCATCGGCAAGAAGTGGTCAAACTTTAGCGGATTTCAGGCAAAAAAATACCCGCCGGTGGCGGGCATCTTTATCAACGGGGGCGAGTTACTTCTTCGCGGCGAAGCGTGCGGCGGCTTCATCCCAGTTGACCACGTTCCAGAACGCCTTGATGTAGTCAGGGCGTTTGTTCTGATATTTCAGGTAGTAAGCGTGTTCCCACACGTCCAGGCCGATGATTGGGAAACCGGAAGCGCCGGCGACGGCTTCGCCCATCAGCGGGCTGTCTTGGTTGGCGGTAGACACTACGGCCAGCTTGCCGTCTTTCAGCACCAGCCAGGCCCAACCGGAACCGAAGCGGGTGGCTGCGGCTTTCTCGAACTCTTCCTGGAATTTCTCAACGCTGCCGAAATCGCGCTCGATGGCCGCTTTCAGATCGCCGCCCAGCGTGGTGCCGGTTTTCAGGTTTTTCCAGAAGAAGCTGTGGTTGGCGTGACCGCCGGCGTTGTTGCGCATGAAGGTGCGTTTGTCGGCAGGCACTTTGTCCAGATCCTGGATCAGCTCTTCAACGCTGTATTTGGCCAGCTCAGGGTAGGCTTCCAGCACGGTGTTGGCGTTGTTGACGTAGGTCTGGTGGTGTTTGGTGTGATGGATTTCCATCGTCTGCTTGTCAAAATGCGGTTCCAGTGCGTCGTAAGCGTACGGCAGGGATGGCAGTGAATAACTCATAATCATCATCTCCAGTGGTGTATGGGCGGCGCAAAGGGCGAGCACCGCGTAAGCAGTCGGATCATTATAGTTAATTAAATGATATTGAAAATGATTATCAATGCCCTGTGGATTGTGTGGTTAATGAACAAATCGTTGCGTTAACATGTTGATAGAAGAGGGCGCAGGGTGGCCGGTTCAAACCGTCGCCCCGGCGCGTTGGTTACTCTCTATACTGTAGGGAGCGCCAACGTCGAAATGTATCGAAATGTGCCAATGCGTTCACTGAATGAGCACGAGTGTGTAACAACCACAAGCACGCTGTGGTAATATGGCCGGCGTTCGTAGCAAGCATAACAACAGTGACATTCGCGTTTGCCGCGCTAGCGGGCAGGCGCATTTGAACAATGTGACAATCGAGAGTAAAGGAGACCCCCATGCAGGTCAGCAGAAGGCAGTTCTTTAAGATCTGCGCTGGCGGTATGGCAGGAACGACGGTGGCCGCGCTGGGCTTTGCCCCCGAAGTGGCGTTGGCGGAAACCCGGCAGTACAAACTGCTGCGCGCCCGCGAGACCCGTAATACCTGTACGTATTGTTCCGTCGGCTGTGGGCTGTTGATGTACAGCCTTGGTGATGGCGCCAAAAACGCCAAAGAAAGCATTTTCCATATCGAAGGGGATCCGGATCACCCGGTAAACCGCGGCGCGCTTTGCCCGAAAGGCGCCGGCCTGGTTGACTTCATCCACAGCGAAAGCCGCCTCAAGTACCCGGAATACCGGGCGCCGGGGTCGGACAAATGGCAGCGCATCAGCTGGGACGACGCCTTTACCCGCATCGCCAAGCTGGTGAAAGAAGACCGTGACGCCAACTTCATCAAAACCAACGATCAGGGCGTTACCGTCAACCGTTGGCTGACCACCGGCATGCTGTGCGCTTCGGCCGCCAGCAACGAAACCGGTTTTCTGTCGCAAAAATTTAGTCGCGCTCTCGGCATGCTTGCCGTAGACAACCAGGCGCGTGTCTGACACGGACCAACGGTAGCAAGTCTTGCTCCAACATTTGGTCGCGGTGCGATGACCAACCACTGGGTTGATATCAAGAACGCGAATTTGATTATCGTCATGGGCGGTAATGCGGCGGAAGCGCATCCGGTGGGGTTCCGCTGGGCGATGGAAGCCAAAATACACAACAATGCCAAGCTGATCGTGATCGATCCGCGCTTTACCCGAACCGCGTCGGTGGCGGACTTCTACACGCCGATCCGCTCCGGGACCGACATCGCTTTCCTGTCGGGCGTGTTGCTGTATCTGATGACCAACAACAAGTTCAACCGCGAATACGTCGAGGCCTACACCAACGCCAGCCTGCTGGTGCGGGAAGACTTTGCCTTCGAAGACGGGTTGTTCAGCGGCTACGACGCGGAAAACCGCAAGTACGACAAAACCACCTGGAACTACCAGTTCGACGAGAACGGCTTCGCCAAGCGCGACGTCACGCTGCAGGATCCACGCTGCGTGTGGAACCTGCTGAAACAGCACGTGAGCCGCTACACGCCTGACGTGGTGACCAACATCTGCGGCACGCCGAAGGACGATTTCCTCAAGGTGTGCGAATACATCGCCGAAACCTGCGTCGCGGATAAAACCGCTTCGTTCCTGTACGCCCTGGGCTGGACTCAGCACTCGGTCGGCGCGCAGAACATTCGCACCATGGCGATGATCCAGCTGCTGCTCGGCAACATGGGCATGGCGGGCGGCGGCGTCAACGCGCTGCGCGGCCACTCCAACATCCAGGGGCTGACCGATCTCGGCCTGCTGTCGCAGAGCCTGCCGGGCTACTTGACGCTGCCGTCGGAGAAACAGACCGATCTCGACACCTACCTGAAGGCCAACACGCCGAAGGCGTTGCTGCCGGGCCAGGTGAACTACTGGGGCAACTACCCGAAATTCTTCGTCAGCATGATGAAGACCTTCTACGGCGACAAGGCGCAGAAGGACAACAGCTGGGGCTTTGACTGGTTGCCGAAGTGGGACAAAGGCTACGACGTGCTGCAGTACTTCGAGATGATGGCGCAGGGCAAGGTCAACGGCTACTTCTGCCAGGGCTTTAACCCGGTGGCGTCGTTCCCGAACAAAAACAAGGTGGTGGCTTCGCTGTCCAAGCTGAAGTTCCTGGTGACCATCGATCCGTTGAACACCGAGACTTCCAACTTCTGGCAGAACCACGGCGAGTTCAACGAGGTGGATCCTTCGCAGATCCAGACCGAAGTGTTCCGCCTGCCGTCCACCTGCTTCGCCGAAGAGAACGGCTCGATCGTCAACTCCGGCCGCTGGCTGCAGTGGCACTGGAAAGGCGCGGACGCCCCGGGCGAAGCGCTGAACGACGGCGAGATCCTGGCGGGCATCTTCAGCCGCCTGCGCGAGATGTATGCGCGCGACGGCGGCGCGGTGCCTGAGCAGGTGCTGAACATGACCTGGGACTACCTGACGCCGGACAACCCGGCGCCGGAAGAGGTGGCGCAGGAGAACAACGGCAAGGCGCTGGCGGATCTGCTGGATGCCGATGGCAAAGTGCTGGTGAAAAAAGGCGAGCTGCTCAGCTCGTTCGCGCAGTTGCGCGACGACGGCACCACCGCCAGCGGTTGCTGGATCTTCGCCGGCAGCTGGACGCCGGCCGGCAACCAGATGGCGCGGCGCGACAACGCCGATCCGTCCGGCCTCGGCAATACGCTGGGCTGGGCCTGGGCATGGCCGCTCAACCGCCGCATTCTGTACAACCGCGCCTCGGCGGATCCGCAGGGCAAACCGTGGGATCCGAAACGCCAACTGCTGGAGTGGGACGGCGCCAAGTGGGTCGGGGCCGATATCCCGGACTACAGCACCGCTGCGCCGGGCAGCGACGTCGGGCCGTTCATCATGCAGCCGGAAGGCATGGGCCGCCTGTTCGCCACCGACAAGATGGCGGAAGGGCCGTTCCCTGAACACTACGAGCCGTTCGAAACGCCGCTCGGCACCAACCCGCTGCACCCGAACGTGGTGTCCAACCCGGCGGCGCGCGTGTTCAAGGACGATCTGGCGGCGATGGGCAAATCCGACAAGTTCCCTTACGTCGGCACCACCTATCGTCTGACCGAGCACTTCCACTACTGGACCAAGCACGCGCGGCTGAACGCCATCGCGCAGCCGGAGCAGTTCGTGGAGATCGGCGAAAAGCTGGCGGAGAAGAAGGGCATCAAGCAGGGCGACACCGTGAAAGTCAGCTCCAACCGCGGCTACATCAAGGCCAAGGCGGTGGTGACCAAGCGTATTCGCACGCTGCAGGTGCACGGCCAGGAAGTCGACACCATCGGCATCCCGATCCACTGGGGTTACGAAGGGGTGGCGAAGAAAGGCTTTATCGCCAACACGCTGACGCCGTTCGTCGGCGACGCCAATACGCAAACGCCGGAGTTCAAGGCGTTCCTGGTCAACGTGGAAAAGGTGTAACGGAGACGAATTATGGCCATGCAATCTCAAGACATCATTCGTAAATCCGCCACCAATGGTTTCACGCCGGCGCCGCGCGCCCGTGACCACCAGGAAGAAGTGGCCAAACTGATCGATGTCACCACCTGTATCGGCTGCAAGGCCTGTCAGGTGGCCTGTTCCGAATGGAACGACATCCGCGACGAAGTGGGGCACAACGTTGGGGTGTACGATAACCCCGCCGATCTGACCGCCAAGTCGTGGACGGTGATGCGCTTCTCCGAGGTGGAGGAAAACGGCAAGCTGGAATGGCTGATCCGCAAGGACGGCTGCATGCACTGCGCCGATCCGGGCTGCCTGAAGGCCTGCCCGTCGGAAGGCGCGATCATTCAGTACGCCAACGGCATCGTCGACTTCCAGTCCGAGCACTGCATCGGCTGCGGCTACTGCATCGCCGGCTGCCCGTTCGACGTGCCGCGCATGAACAAGGACGACAACCGGGTGTACAAGTGCACCCTGTGCGTCGACCGCGTGGACGTCGGCCAGGAACCGGCCTGCGTGAAAACCTGCCCGACCGGCGCCATTCACTTCGGCACCAAGGAAGCGATGAAGCAGGTGGCGGCGGATCGCGTCAGCGAGCTGAATACCCGCGGCTACCAGAACGCCGGTCTGTACGATCCGGCGGGGGTGGGCGGCACGCACGTGATGTACGTGTTGCACCACGCCGACAAACCGCAGCTGTACCACGGTTTGCCGGACAACCCGAGCATCAGCCCGGCGGTGACCTTCTGGAAGGGCGTGTGGAAACCCCTGGCGGCCATCGGTTTTGCCGCCACCTTCGCGGCCAGCGTGTTCCACTATGTCGGCGTCGGGCCTAACCGCGTCGAGGATGAGGACGAGCACGACGAGTCGCACGACGAGGAGACGCGCAAATGAGAAAGGAAAAGCCCATTCAGCGTTACAGCGCGCCGGAGCGCATCAACCACTGGATCGTGGCGTTCTGTTTCGTGTTCGCCGCCATCAGCGGGCTGGGGTTCTTCTTCCCCTCCTTCAACTGGCTGATGAACATCTTCGGGACGCCGCAGCTGGCGCGCATCCTGCACCCGTTTGTCGGGGTGATCATGTTCGCCGCGTTCCTGCTGATGTTCCTGCGCTACTGGAAGCATAACCTGATCAACCGGGAAGATATCGTCTGGGCCAAGAACATCCACAAAATCGCCATGAACGAGGAAGTGGGTGATACCGGGCGCTATAATTTCGGCCAGAAGTGCGTGTTCTGGGCGGCGATTATCAGCCTGGTGCTGCTGCTGGCCAGCGGCGTGGTGATCTGGCGGCCGTATTTTGCGCCGTCGTTCTCCATCCCGCTGATCCGCATCGCGCTGCTGGTGCATTCGCTGGCCGCGGTCGGCCTTATCATCGTGATTATGGTGCACATTTACGCCGCATTGTGGGTAAAAGGCACCATTACCGCGATGGTGGAAGGCTGGGTGCCGGCGGCCTGGGCCAAGAAACATCATCCGCGCTGGTACCGTGAGGTCCGCGAGAAACGACAGGAAGATAAACCCTGATGAGTATCCGCATCGTTCCTAAAGAGCAGTTAGGGGCACAGCGTGAGAAGTCCACAACGGCGGAGAACATCCCGCCGTTACTTTTCGCCAACCTGAAAAGCCTGTACAGCCGCCGCGCCGATCGTCTGCGTCAGCTGGCGGTCGACAATCCGCTGGGCGACTACCTGAACTTCGCCGCCGAGCTGGCGCAGGCGCAGCAGCATGCGCTGCACGATAACCCGCTGCAGCTCGATCTGAGCGAAGCGCTGGCGCAGGGCGCCGCCAGCGGCAAACCGCCGCTCGATCTGAGCGTGTTCCCGCGCAGCGAGCACTGGCGCAAGCTGCTGACGTCGCTGATCGCCGAGCTGCGCCCGCAGGCGCCGGAGCATATCCTGGCGGTGCTGGACAACCTGGAGAAGGCCTCGGCGCACGAGCTGGAGCTGATGGCCGACGCCTTGCTCAACCGCGAGTTCGGCAAGGTGGGCAGCGAAAAGGCGCCGTTCCTCTGGGCCGCGCTGTCGCTCTATTGGGCGCAGATGGCCAGCCTGATCCCCGGCAAGGCGCGCGCCGAATACGGCGAGCAGCGCCAGTTCTGCCCGGTGTGCGGCAGCATCCCGGTTTCCAGCATGGTGCATATCGGCACCGTCAACGGCCTGCGCTACCTGCACTGCAACCTGTGCGAAAGCGAATGGCACGTGGTGCGGGTGAAGTGCAGCAACTGCGAGCAGACCCGCGATCTCAACTACTGGTCGCTGGACAGCGAGCAGGCGGCGGTGAAGGCGGAAAGCTGCGGCGACTGCGGCACTTACCTGAAGATCCTCTATCAGGAAAAAGACCCGCAGGTCGAAGCGGTGGCCGACGATCTGGCTTCGCTGGTGCTGGACGCCCGCATGGAAGAAGAAGGCTTCGGCCGCAGCAGCATCAATCCGTTCCTGTTCCCGGCGGAATAACCGCCCGGCCCCGTTCGCGCGGGGCCGGACCTGCAATTTCAGCACGGGCTTCTGGCAATCGCCCGGGCGAGTTGCTACGTTTAGGCCATAACGCGCCAAGCGAAAGGAACCACGATGTTAAACACCCTGGCAAAACTGACCGCGGTCGCCGTGTTGGCGATCGGACTGGCGGCCTGCGACAACAAGGACGACACCAAACCGGCGGTGCCGCCACCCGACACCAAACCGACTGTGACGCAGCCCGCGCCACCGCCGCCGCCTGCGCCGGTAGAAACCCCGCCCGCGCCGCCGGGGCTGAACGTGTCGCTGCAGAAGGGCAAGATCACCTTCGAGCTGCCGCCGGGCTTTAGCGATCAAACGCTGAACAGCGGCATCATCAACGACAGCACCTCCACCATTCAGCGCTTTCTTGACGGCAAGTCGCGCCAGAGCGCGGTTTCGTCCGAAGTGATCCCGCCGGACGGCATGAAGCTCAATACCAGCGACAAAATGCTGAAAGAGCTGACGCAGAGCGCCATCACGGTGCTGGCCGAGCGCTATCAGAATATCCAAACCACCAAAGAAGAGAACTTCAGCGTCGGCAAACAGAAGTTTCGCCGGGTGGATACCGAACAGACCGTCAACGGGCAAAAGGTGGTCTCCACCCTGGTGTTGACGGTGTTCAACAAGCGGGTGGTAACGTTGCAAATGCTGTCGCCGGCCAAAACGCCGGAAGTGCATCAGGCGCTGGTGCAGCGGATTATCGATACCCTGGCGGTGAAGTAAGGACGCCGCGGCCAGGACGAAGCGGAGGAGACCGGATGAAGCTTATCGGCAGTTACACCAGCCCCTTTGTGCGCAAGATTTCCGTGATGCTGCTGGAGAAGGGGATTGCGTTCGAATTCGTCAACGATCCGCCGTATGAGCCCGGCAGCCGGGTGAAGGAGCTGAACCCGCTCGCCAAGGTGCCGGTGCTGATCGCCGATGACGGCGAGGTGTTTTACGACTCGCCGGTGGTGGCCGAATACCTCGAGCTGCTGGCGGTGGAGCCGGCGTTTTTGCCGGCCGAACGCGCCGCCGCGTTGCGCGTTCGGCAGGTGGCGGCGTTGGCGGACGGTGTGACCGAAGCGGCGGCGACCCTGTTTCGCGAAAGCCGGCGCGCGCCGGAAAAACAGGACGAAAACTGGATGCTGCGCCAGCGTGACAAGCTGACGCAGGGCCTGGACGCACTGGAGGCGCTGGCGCGGGAAAAAACGTGGCTCAATGCCGAGCGGCTGACGCTGGCGGATATCGCCACCGGCTGCGCGCTGGGCTACCTCAATTTCCGCCGCATCCTGCCCAACTGGTGCGTCGAGCGCCCGACGCTGGTCAAGCTGGCCGAACGCCTGTTCGCCCGCGAAAGTTTCGCCCGCACTGCGCCACCTTGAGTTTTTTTCTCCCCGCCGCGGCGGGGTTTTGCTATGCCGATACGTCTAAATTGAAAACCGAGCGACCATGAGCACTGAATCCCACCTTCTTTACAGTCAACTGCCCGCCATCGACCGTCTGCTGCGTGAACCCGCGATTGAACCGCTGGTGGCGCAGCATGGCCAGACGCTGATCGGTGAACTGTTGCGCCGGCTGCAGGCTCAGGCGCGCGACGCGATCAAGCAACAGCAACGCTTGCCGGCCTGGTGCGGCGACTGGCCGCAGGCGCTGCGGGCCGAGCTGGCCCGGCAGCAACGCCCGGCGTTATTGCCGGTGTTCAACCTTAGCGGCACCGTGCTGCACACCAATCTCGGGCGCGCCCTGCTGGCGCAGCCGGTGAAGGATGCGGTGAGCGCGGTGATGGGGGAGGCGGTGACGCTGGAGTACGATCTGGACGGCGCCGGGCGCGGCCATCGCGATCGGGCGGTGGCGGATCTGCTGTGCCGGCTGACCGGCGCGGAGGACGCCTGCATCGTCAATAACAACGCGGCGGCGGTGCTGCTGATGCTGGCGGCGATCGCCCCCGGCAAAGAGGTGGTGGTGTCGCGCGGCGAGCTGGTGGAAATCGGCGGCGCGTTCCGCATTCCCGACGTGATGCGCCAGGCCGGCTGTCAATTGGTGGAGGTCGGCACCACCAACCGCACCCATCTGAAGGATTACCGCCAGGCCATCAATGAGCAGACTGGCCTGTTAATGAAAGTGCACACCAGCAACTACAGCATTCAGGGCTTTACCGCGGCGGTCGACGAGGCCGAACTGGCGCAGCTCGGGGCCGAACAGGGCGTGCCGACCGCCACCGATCTGGGCAGCGGTTCGCTGATCGATATGGCGCAGTACGGTCTGCCCGCCGAGCCGATGCCGCAGCGGCTGCTGGCCGCCGGCGTCGATCTGGTGACATTCTCCGGCGATAAGCTGCTGGGCGGCCCGCAGGCCGGCATCATCGTCGGCAAAAAGGCGCTGATCGCCCGTTTGCAGCAGCACCCGCTCAAACGCGCGCTGCGCGTCGGCAAGCTGACGCTGGCGGCTCTGGAGGCCACGCTGCGGCTCTATCTGCAGCCGGAAAAACTGGCAGAGCAACTGCCGACGCTGCGGTTGCTGACCCGCCCGCAGCAGGAGATGCAACAGGCGGCCGAGCGGCTGCTGGCGGCGCTGACGCCGCGGTTCACCGCCGATTTCGAGCTGCGCGCCGAACCTTGCTGGTCGCAGATTGGCAGCGGTTCGCTGCCGGTGGATCGCCTGTCCAGCTTTGCGCTGACCTTCACGCCGCGCGACGGCCGCGGCGCCACGCTGGAGGCGCTGGCTGAACGTTGGCGCCGTCTGCCGCAGCCGGTGATCGGCCGCCTCGGCGACGGCCGGCTGTGGCTGGATCTGCGCTGTCTGGAACAGGAAGGGGCGCTGATCGACGCGCTGAACGCATCATGATCATCGCCACCGCCGGCCATGTCGATCATGGCAAAACCACCCTGCTGCAGGCGATCTCCGGGATCAACGCGGATCGCCTGCCGGAAGAAAAGCGCCGCGGCATGACCATCGATCTGGGCTACGCCTACTGGCCGCAGCCGGACGGCCGGGTGCTGGGCTTTATCGACGTGCCCGGCCACGAGAAATTCCTCGCCAATATGCTGGCGGGCGTCGGCGGCATCGACCATGCGCTGCTGGTGGTGGCCTGCGACGACGGCGTGATGGCGCAGACCCGCGAGCATCTGGCGATCCTGCGTCTGAGCGGGCGCCCGGCGCTGACGGTGGCGCTGACCAAGGCCGACCGGGTGGAGGCGGCGCGTGTCGATGAGGTATGCCGCCAGGTGCGCGATGAGCTGGCGCGTCAGGGCTGGCCCGATGCGCCGCTGTTCGTGACCGCAGCGGCGGCGGGAGTGGGCATCGAGGCGCTGCGCGCGCATTTGCTGGCGTTGTCGCCCGGCGAGCATGCGCTGACGCGCCGTTTTCGCCTGGCGGTAGACCGCGCGTTCAGCGTCAAAGGGGCGGGGCTGGTGGTGACCGGCACCGCGCTCGGCGGCCGGGTGAAGGTGGGGGATACGCTGTGGCTGACCGGCGCCGATGCACCGGTGCGGGTGCGCGGCCTGCATGCCCAGAATCAGACCGTGGAACACGCGCAGGCCGGGCAGCGCATCGCGCTTAACATCAGCGGCGATGTCGATAAAGAGCGGATCGCGCGCGGCGATTGGCTGCTGGCGCAGCGCCCGCCCGAAGCGGCGGAACGCATTCTGGTGGCGCTGGAGACGGATCGGCCGATCCGCCATTGGCAGCCGCTGCATCTGCACCATGCCGCCAGCCACATCACCGGGCGCATTTCGTTGCTGAACGACGGGCTGGCGGAACTGATCCTCGATCGCCCGCTGTGGTTGGCACAGAACGATCGGCTGGTGCTGCGCGATATCGGCGCGCGGCAAACGCTGGGCGCGGCCCGGGTGCTCAAACTGAATGCGCCCAAGCGCGGCAAGCGTCAGCCGGACTATCTGGCATGGCTGCAGGCCTTGGCGCAGGCGCAAGACGATGCGCAGGCGCTGGCGCTTGAGTTGCCGCACGGCGCGCTGTCGCTGGCGACGTTCGCCTGGGCGCGACAATTGACGGACGATGGCCTGAACGAGCTGTTGGCGAACGGAGATCTGCTGATCGTCGGTGACCGGGCGCTGGCGCAGGATCAGGTGCAACAGGCGGAAAGCCGCCTGCTGCAGGTGCTGACGGACTATCACCAACAGCACGCCGATCAGCTGGGCTTAGGGCGCGCCCGCCTGCGGCGCATGGCTCTGCCTCAGCAGCCGGAGGCGTTGGTGTTTATGATGATCGATCGGTTGCTGAAGGCCGGCGCGCTGCGCAATACGCGCGGCTGGCTGCACCTGCCGGAACACGGCCTGGCGTTCAGCGCCGAAGAGGCGCCGCTGTGGGCGCGCATCGAACCGCTGTTCGGCGACGAGCCGTGGTGGGTGCGCGATTTGGCGAGCGAACTGGGAGAGGAAGAGAGCCGGGTGCGCGCGCTGCTGCGCAAGGCGGCCCAGTTGGGCCATGTGACGGCGGTGGTGGTGGATCGTTACTACCTCAGCCGACGCATCGATCAGTTCGCGGCGCTGATCCGCGAGCTGGATGCGGAGCGCGGCGGCGCCAACGCCGCCGATTTCCGCGATCGGCTCGGCGTCGGGCGCAAGCTGGCGATCCAGGTGCTGGAGTTCTTCGATCGCAGCGGCTTTACCCGTCGCAAGGGCAACGAGCATCTGCTGCGCGACGGCGGGTTGTTCGGCAACTGATTGCGTGTTTTTTGTTCTCTGATGGCGGTATAATCAGCTTTAATCACTTTGATTGATGTTGATTGTACTGAGGAGCAAGACGATGAATACGAAAGTCATCACCGCTCATGTGCCGCTGCCTTTGGCTGAAAAGGTGGATGAAATGGCCGCCAAACTTGAACGTTCACGGGGATGGATAGTGAAGCAAGCCCTCGCCGCCTGGCTTGAGCAAGAGGAAGAGCGCCGTCGATTAACGCTGGCGGCGCTGGCCGATGTCGAACAGCAAAACGTTATCGATCATGAGTCGGTAGAAGCCTGGGCTGCCAGCCTGGACAGTGACGAGCCGCTGCCGGTACCGCGCTGATGGAATTAAAATGGACGAGTAAGGCGCTATCGGATTTGGCGCGTTTGTTTGAGTTTCTTGCCTTGGCTAACCGCACTGCGGCAGCGAATTCGGTGAAGGCCTTGGTCGCCGCGCCTAAAGCGTTGCTCGATAATCCTCGCCTGGGTGAAAGACTGGATGAGTTTTTACCGCAGGAAGTGAGGCGTATTCTGGTCGGCCGTTATGAGATACGTTACCAGGTGCAGCCGGCAACGATTTATGTTCTGCGTATTTGGCATACCCGCGAAGAGCGATAGGCCGAATTCCCCTACCCGATAAATCTGACGGCGGCCCGGCTGACGTCGGGCGTCTGGGCGGTGAGAAACGCCTGTAAACGTTCGATCAGCGGCCGTTTTGCCGATTCTTCCGGCCAAACCAGATAGTAACCGTCGCCGGTGCGCACGGCGACGTCACAAGGCAGCGCCAATAATCCCTCCTCAATCGTCCGCAGGCTCAGCGCCAGATCGCCGATCGAGACGCCGTGCCCGGCGATGGCCGCCGCGTTGCCCTGTTCCAGCGAATCAAATACCTGGCCGCGCGTGAGATCGATCGGGGCCGCGATGCCGCTTTTTTGCAGCCAGCGCCGCCAGTCGCGCCGATCGGGCGACGGGTGGATCAGCGGGCAGGCGGCGAGATCCCGCTGGCCGTCGGCGAGCAGCGCGGGGGCGCAAATTGGGATCAGCCATTCGTCGAACAGCCTGGCGGCGGCGGTGTTGGCGCCAAAATGGCCGTTGCCGAGCAGGATGGCGCAGTCGTAGGGTTCGCTGAAAAAATCCACGCTGTCGATGTCCATCCAGACGCTGGCTGCCTGCACCTCGAACGCCTGCGCCGTTTGCCGGAACCGGCTCAGGCAGTCCAGCAGCCAGCGCAGGGTCAGGGTGGAGGGCGCCTTCAGCCGCAGCAGATCGCGGTGGCTTCTGAACAGCTCGCAGGCTTGCTCGATGCGGCCAAACCCTTGCTGCAGCTCGGCGGCGAAGATTTTCCCCTGCGGCGTGACCTCGATACGCGGGCCGTTGCGCTGGAACAGCCGGCAGCCGAAGTGCTGCTCCAGCGTTTTGATGTGCTTGCTGACGGCGCTGGGGGTGAGATGCAGCTCGTCGGCGGCCAGCGTGAACGAGCCGGTGCGGGCGGCGCTTTCGAAGGCGCGCAGGGCGTAAAGCGGCGGAAGGGAACTGGCCATCGCGGCGTCTCTAATAATGAGTCTGATTCACAGTAAACGACAGGATTACTCCTTTTTCAAGGCGGGGGCGGCGGCATGATAATGGCGCGACGCCAACTGACTGAATGTGAGTGAAATAAAGATGAACCTGTCGTTGCTGGCGGCGTATTGCGCCGCCATTTTCTTGCTGATCGCCACGCCGGGGCCGGTGGTGGTGATGGTCGCCAACACCGCGGCGCGCTTTGGCGCCCGGCGCGCGCTGTTGACCGCGCTGGGCAGCAACGGGGCCTCCTTGTTGCTGATCGGCATCGCCGCGCTGGTTGTCACCGGGCTGTTCGCGGTGGATATGCGCTTGCTGCAGTGGACAGGCCTGCTGGGTTGCCTGTTTATCGGCCGCATGGCGATCGTCTCGCTGTATGAGGATTTATCCGCGCGTCCCCCCGATGCGCTGCCCGTTACGCCGCCGCAAAAACGCTCGGCTATCCTGAACGGTTTTCTGGTGGGGATCGCCAACCCCAAAGACATCATTTTCTTCGTCGCCTTTTTCCCGCAGTTCATCGCCGTCACCCCCTCGATCGGCGCCAGCCTGACGCTGCTGACCGCGCTGTGGGTGCTGGCGGACTTCGCCATTTTGCTGGCCTATATCACCCTGCTGTCGGGAACGGCGCTGCAGCGCGCGCGACGGGCGATCTCCGTTCTGTCGGCGTTGCTGTTGTTGGCGGTGGCGATGGTGGGAACGGGGTATGCACTGTGGGGGCTGCTCGGCTGAAGCCGCATAAAACACGCCGGTCGGGAAACCGGACCGGCGTTTTATCGTCGCGTTTACACCGCGCCGTTCGGCTGCGGCGTGGGGTCGCCGTTGCGGCGTTTGCCGAGGAACAGCGCCACCAGCGTCAGCCAGCACAGGCCGCTGATAAGGTTGAACAGGTTGAACAGCCCGCTGCCGCCCCAGACGTAGGCGACCTTGGCCAGCTCGATGCCGACGGTGAACACCATCATGCTCAGCATGCCCATAGTGGCCGACACCGTGCCTTTGCTGACATTGCTGGAGAACAGCGTCAGGCGGTACAGCCCGGCGTTGGCGAGGCCGATGCCGAAAGCGTACAGGCTCAGGCCGGCGGTCATCCACAGGTAGGCGTGGCTGGAGAACTGGGTCGCCAGCGCGGCGATCAGCAGCCCCAGCAGCATCGGGCCCGCGCCCAGCTTGATCAGGCGCTCCACGCTGTTTTTGCCGGTCAGACGCGCCAGCGTCAGGTTACCGAGGATCAGCGCGCCGAACACCGGGATTTGCAGCAGGCCATAATCCAGCGTCGACAGCGACTCACCGCTGATCAGGATCACCGGCGACTGGGCGATCCAGGCCAGCAGCGGCAGGCTGGCGAAACCGATCGCCAGCGCGCCGCACAGGAAGCGGCGGTTGCCCAGCACCTGGCGGTAGTCGCGCCACAGGTTGGCGGCGGAAAACGCCTCGCCCTGCAGCGTGGCGGTTTCCGGCATGGCTTTCCACAGGCCGTAGAAGGCGATGGCCGCCAGCGCCGCAAACAGCACGAACATGCTTTGCCACGGCGCGACGTGGATCAGCGCCGCGCCGGCCAGCGGCCCCAGCAGCGGGGCGATCAGCGCCACGTTGGCCATCAGGGCGGTGATCTTGATGCACACCGCCTCCTCGAACGACTCCTGGATCGTGGCGTAGCCGACCGCGCCGATAAAGCACAGGCCGATGCCCTGCAGGAAACGCATGGCGATAAACTGCTCGATGGTGGTGACCAGCAGGATCGCCAGGCAGGAGACGATAAAGAACGCCACCCCGGCCAGCATCACCGGACGACGGCCGCGGCGATCCGACAGCGGCCCGAGCAGCCACTGCAGGAAGATGCCGCCGGCCAGATAGGCGGTCATCGAGGTAGGCACCCACTCTTCGCCGGCGTTGAAATCCGCCACGACGGCCAGCATGCCCGGCTGAATCATATCGTTGCCGATATAGGTGGCGAACTCGAACAGCACCAGACAAAGAGGGAATAAAAGCGCCTGTCGGCCCAAACGTGCCGCAGGTGGTAATGTCGTTTTCATATTATTGTACTGATAGTAAAAGAGAAAAAGGAACTGCCAGGGCGGGAAGCGCAAACTGAGCGAGTTGTGGCGGCTATTTTGCCGCCAATTGTTCACCTTCGCAATCATAAGGTGTTGTTTAAGTGCATTCTGATATTTCGCTTTTGGGTTGTCGCCGAACGCCGTGCCCGATAACCTCTTCTTAACATATCAATATGACACAAGATCGGGCGAGCGTTTGAGCGAGAAAATCGGCTGGATAGACAACCTGCGGGCGATGGCGTGCATGATGGTGGTGATGATCCACGCCACCACCTATTACGTCACCAACGGCGCGGCGATAGGGCTGCACAACTGGGATATCGCCAACGTGCTGAACTCGCTGTCGCGCGTGTCGGTGCCGCTGTTCTTTATGATTTCCGGCTACCTGTTCTTCGGCGAAAAGAGCGCCGGCCGGCGGCATTTCACCCGCATCGTCTGCTGCATTCTGTTCTACAGCGCCATTGCGCTGATCTACATCGCGGCTTTCACCAAGATCGGTTTCTGGCCGTCGCTGCGCGGCATTTTGCAAAAGCCGGTGTTCTATCATCTGTGGTTTTTCTACGCCATTGCAGTGATTTACCTGCTGTCGCCGCTGATCAGCGTCAAACCGGTGTCGCGCCGCTACCTGGCCGCCGTGCTGGTGGTGTTGGCGGCGATCGCCAACCCGAATACCGACAAGCTGACCTTCGGCAACGCGCATCTGCTGCCGGTTAACCTGTATATCTACGGCGATACCTTCTACTACCTACTGTATGCGTTGGCCGGGCGGGCGATTGGCATGATGGAGGCGCGCGGGCGCGCCGTGGGCTGGCTGGCGGCGTTGGGATTTGCGCTGTGCGTGGCGCTGATCGCGCGCGGCACCAAACATCAGCTGTTCATCAACGGCAACTTCGCCGATACCTACTACATCTACAGCGGCCCGCTGGTGTTTATGGCGGCGGTGGCGCTGCTGGTGTGGGTGAAACACTGTCTGCCGCAGCCGATCGGCTGGCTGAGCGCGTTTTCCCGCCATTCGCTGGCGATTTACGGTTTTCACGCCCTGATCGTCAACGTGATGCGCAATCGGCACCTGGATTTCACCGGCCACCCGCTGCTGGATATCTTCTGGGTGTTCGGCGTGGCGCTGGGGCTCAGCCTGCTGCTGTCTGTCGGCCTGCAGCGGCTGGATACCCGCCGGCTGGTGTCATAGCGGCGAGCGCTGGCGCTGCTGGGCGCGGCGCAGCTGCCGCCCGGAGGAAAAACCGGCCGCCAGCGCGGCCTTCTCCAAGCCATATCCTTGCTGCAGGCGCTGTTGCGCCACCGCCAACCGCAGCTGTTCATGATATTCCCGTACGCTGATGCCGACGTGGCTGCGAAACAGCCGCGCCAGATGGCGGCTGCTGACGTGCGCCTTCTCCGCTATCTGCGGCACCGACCAGTCGGCCTCCGGCTCGGCGGCCATCACGTCCTGCGCACGGTGCACCGCCGGGTGCAGGTGGTTGCGGTAACGCAGCCAGGGCGACAGCTGCGGATCGTCGCCGGCGCGGCGGAAATAGACCACCATGTCGCGGGCGACGTCGCGCGCCCGGTCGGAGCCGCAGTGGCGGTGGACCAGGTGCAGCGCCAAATCGATGCCGGTGGTGATGCCCGCGCTGGTGTAGACGCCGCGGTCTTCAACGAAGATGCGGTTCTCTTTCACCTGCGCCGCCGGCGCCTGCCGGCGGATACGCTCGATAACGTCGTGGTGGGTGGTGCACTGATAGCCGTCGAGCAACCCGGCCTGCGCCGCCAGCAGCGCGCCGGAACAGATGCACACCAGGGTGATGCGCTGCCGCTGCAGATCGGGCCGCAGCGTCGCCAGCCAGCGACGCGCCTGCTCGGCCTCTTCCCCGGCGAAATAGCGCTGCGAATCGCCGACCCCCGGCAGCACCAGGATAGCGCCGTCGTCCAGGCGTTCGGGCAACGGCTGCAGGCCGCTCAGCGTCATGCCGATGGAACAGACGATCTGCGGCGCCGGGCTGAGATAACGCAGGCTGAACTGCCCGGCGAGGCGCAGGGTTTCCGCCGGGCCGCTGACGTCCAGCGACAGCACGTTGGGCAACAGCAGAAAATAGACGGCCTGCGGCATGATTACTCCTGTGCGAGTTGCGCCAGCGCCTCATCCACGCTGGCGATGCGGGCGAAACGATCGACCAGTACGGTTTCAGTATGCCGCTTCAACTGCGCGGGGGTAAAGACTTCGCCGTCGGGATGGCGCATCGGGAAGGTCAGCGTCGCCTCGGTGACGAAAGTCACCCGATAACCGAGATCGGACGCCACCCGGGTGGTGGTTTCGCAGCACTGTTCGGTGCGGATGCCGGAGACGATCAGGTGGGTGATGTCCCGCTCGCGCAGCCAGGCGTCGAGGCCGGATTCGGTCAGCGCATTGTGCACATGCTTATGCACGGTGACATCCGCGTGGTGGGTGAGGAACGGCAGGCGCTGCACGTGGCCTGAAGCCAGTGAGAACGGCCCCTGCGGCGAGACGTGCAGCACGTCGACCAGCGCCGCGCCGTGTTGTCGGCAGCCCGCGATCAGGCGGGTCAGAGCCTGTTGAAACGCCGGCAGATCGTCCTCCTGCCAGAATGGACGGTGCTGGAATGATTGCTGGACATCGATGATCAATAACGCGCTCTGTGACATTTTCGGCCCTCCGCCAGTGTGTGTAGCGACCATCTTGCGCCGCGCCTTACTCGGACAGAAGGCCAAAAACGGCCATCATGATGACAACAGCGGACCGACCTTAGGCTTTGCTCACCTGACCGGCCACCAGGCGCCCCCGATGGAAGGTGGCGCTGCGCGTCGGCAGACGGGCGACCGCCTCGGCGGAACAGCTGGCGTTGACCAGCACGAACTCGGCGGCGTCGCCGGCTTTCGGCCAGGCGCGCTGCCCCTTATCGTCCAGCGGCAGCACGCCGCCGGTGGAGATGGCCATGGCGCGCGACAGGTGATACTCGTCGGAGCCGCGGTACAGCTGGGCGTACAGATTGGCCTTCTCCAGGATGTCGCCGGTGCCGAACGGCGACCAGTGGTCGATCACGCTGTCGGTGCCGGTCATCACGAACACCCCTTTCTCGCTGAGCTGCGGCAGCGGCATCATCAGGCCGCCGATCGGCACCGTGGAGGCGATGGTGATCTGCTGCGCCGCCAGCCGGGTGGCGGTTTCCGCCAGTTCGCCCGGCGTCAGCGTGGTCAGGGCGAAAGCGTGGCTGATGGTGACCTTGCCGCGCAGCGCCGGGTTTTTCTCCACGGTGGCGATCATGTAGTTGATGGCGGCGACCCCGGCCGGGCTGGTTTCATGCAGGTGGATATCCACGCCTTTGCCGGTATCGAGGGCGATCTGGAACATGGCGTCGAGCGATTTCTCCATCGCGCCGTCGACGTTGGTCGGATCCAGCCCGCCGACGTACTGCACGCCCATCTGCATCGCTTCGCGCATCAGCGCGTCGACCTTGGAGTGCAACAGGCCGTGCTGCGGGAAGGCGACGATTTCACAGCTGAAGTCCGCCCGGTGGTTTTCCAGCGCGCGCTGCAGGTGCTCCAGGCTTTTCAGGCCGCTGACCGGATCGATATTGCAGTGGCTGCGCGCCACGGTGCTGCCTTTGGACTGCAGCAGGGCAATCAGGTTTTCCGCTCGCTGCTGCGAGGTGGGCAGCAGTTTCGGGATCAGCGTCTGCTCCAGCGCGATCATGTCCATGATGGTTTTGCCCTGGCGCGGGCGCGGCGCCTGCCACGGGCCGCTGTAGAAGGTTTTGTCCAGGTGGATGTGCATATCGCGGAACGCCGGCAGCAGCAGCTGGCCCCGCGCCTGATAGCGAGGCACGCCGGCGGGCAACGCGGCGTTGGCGGCATGAATGGCGGCGATCTTGCCGTCTTTGATCTCCAGGGTGTACAGCGCGGTGCGGGTGCCGATCACCGTTTCGCCGTCGTATTCAAAGCCGTCTTCCAGCCGCACCTCACTCAGGCAGTAGTGGCGATCGGTCAGGGTCATCGGCGTTGGCGCACACGGCTCGCCGCCAGGCGAAGCGGCCTGCGCCATGCCGCCTGTCAGGCCGATCACCGCGCAGGCGGTGGTGAGTTTGCCGGTTTGGCTGAGGAAGGCTCTGCGGCCCGGTTGCTGAGGGTTTTCCACGTTCGGTTCCTTAATCCAGAGGTGAGGGGTGAAAACATCCTCCAATTTAGGAGAGGAACCGGCCGGTTGGCAGCGACATTTGCCACTGGTGACTATTCGATTTGGTAATGACCGGCGTGCGCCGGGGTAAGGATTTTCCTGGCTTGCTCTTTCGTAGCTTTAATGGCTACATTTGTAGCCATTAAAGCTACATGAGGTTAGCGTTATGCACGATCCGATGCTCGAGTTGCTGTTCAGCGAATACCGTAGAAAAGTGCTAAGCCTGCTGTTTATTGAAGCCGGGCGTGCGTTTCATGTGCGAGAAATTGCGCGGCGCACCGCAACTCAGGCCGGCACTTTACATAAAGAGTTGAGCAGGTTGGCGGAGAGCGGCATCTTGCTCAGGCAGCGGCAGGGCAACCAAATTTGCTATCAGGCCAACGCCGATTGCCTGATTTTCCCTGAGCTGGCGGCGATTTTCCGCAAGGTTTGCGGGCCGGCGGAGTGCTTAAGGCAGACATTGGCAGCGTTTGGCGAAGCTATTGAACGCGCTTTTATTTTTGGTTCTGTCGCCAGTGGCAAAGCGACGGCGGCCAGTGATATCGATGTTCTGATTGTCGGCAAACTGTCTTTTGCGGAGGTGATTCAGGCGGTTTACCCGCTGCAGGCAACGCTGGGTCGGGAAATTAACCCCAAACTGTACTCGCCAGAAGAGTGGCGAGCGGCTTTGGCCGAGAACTCCGCGTTTATACAGGACATTATGCAGAAACCCCAACTTTGGATTGCGGGAGACAAGGATGACGCTGGACAATCTGGTCGGGCTGGGACTGGAGGTGATAACGCCTGACGCGGGGGCGATTAAAAAATTGCTGGCCGCCGCCGCTCGCAATCGACGCGATGCGGGTATCACTCAGCTCAGCAATGAGAGCCGTTTCGACACGGCATATAAAGCGGTCATGCAAATGGCGAATGCCGCTTTGCAAGCCAAAGGATACCGCACGCTGACCAGCAAACCCGGCCATCACCAGATCATGATCCAATCGTTGCCGCTCACCGTAGGGCTGCCGCGAGAGGAAATGATCTGCCTGGATGCATTGCGAAAACAGCGCAACGTGGCGGATTATTCCGGCGACTTGGTGACGGACGCGGCGGTACAGGCTTGCCTTGAGCAGACAGAAGCGCTGTGGGTACGGATTATCGACTGGCTGCAGCACGAACATCCGCAGATAGTGGCGTAAGCGGTCTCACTTCAACCCGCAAAACACCGTTAGCCGCTGGGCCAGCGCCAGCGTGGCGGCAGGGGCGCCGTCGCGGTAGTAGAGCGCCAGTTCGAAGCTGTCTATCGGCGGCAATCCTTCGGCTCCGCCCAGCACCCGGTGCGTCGGCAAACGGCAGCCGGCCGGCAGCAGGGTGACGCCCAGCCCGGCGGCCGAAGCGGCGGTCAGCGCCGCCAGGCTGGCGCTGCTGTAGCCGATGCGCCAGCGTTTGCCGAGGTTGTCGAGCGCCTGGCACAGCTCGTCGCGGTACAGGCCGTTCAGTGGAAATACCGCCAGCGGCACCGGCGATTGCTCGATGGCCGGGAAGGCCAGGCTGTCCAGCCACAGCAGCGGTTCCGGCCGCGCGGCGCGCGGCGGTTGCCGGCGGCGCTGTTTCACCAGGATCAGATCCAGCTCTTCACGCGCGTAGGCGCTGTGCAGATCGGCGCTCAGGCCGCTGGCGACGTCCAGCCGCAGGTGCGGGTGCTCGCGGCTGAAGTCGGCCAGCAGTTCGGTGGTGGGCACGGCGAAATCCTCCGGCATGCCGATCCGCAGCACGCCGTCGCGCCAGATGCCGGTCAGCGCGTCGTGAGCTTCTTCATTCAGCGCGATAATGCGGCGCGCGTAGCTCAACAGCTTGACGCCTTCTTCGGTCAGCAGCACCTGATGTGAGGAACGCTCAAACAGCGGCTTGCCCAGCATCTCTTCCAGCCGGCGCACCTGCTGGCTGACGGTGGACTGCGACAAAAACACCCGCTCTGCGGCGCGGGTGAAGCTGTTGCTGTCGCACACGGCGACGAAGCTGAGCAGCAGCTGCGGATTGAACATCGGGTAGCGATTCATTTTCCCACTGTTGGCTATTTTATTATTTAATTTCCCAATACTAGCGGCGTTGCCTACAGTAACGCAACGCTGCGGCGATCGCGCTGTGACGCCGCACTCTTCATTTCGCAGTACCAGGAATATGCCGTGTTAAATCATTCTGTTAATTCACCTTCCCCGCGCCGCTGGCTCAACCCTCTGTTGCTGGCGCTGGTGTTGATCGGCCTGAACATGCGGCCGCTGTTGACCTCGATCGGCCCGTTGCTGCCGACGCTGCGCCAGGCCACCGGGCTGAGCTTTGGCGGCGCGGCGCTGCTGACCACGCTGCCGGTGCTGATGATGGGGCTGATGGCGCTGGCGGGCGGCGCCATCAACCGGCTGTTCAGCGAACGCAGCGCCGTGGCGTTGAGCCTGCTGGCGATCGGGCTGGGCGCGCTTTGGCGCGAACTGGCCCCCGGCAGCGTGCAACTGCTGATGAGCGCGGTGCTGGGCGGGCTCGGCATCGGGGTGATCCAGGCAGTGATGCCCGGCATCATCAAGCATCACTTCCTTAAAAGCATGGCGCTGGTGGCCGGGCTGTGGTCGGCGGCGCTGATGGGCGGCGGCGGGCTGGGGGCGGCGATCACCCCGTGGCTGATGAGCGCGGGGCACGACTGGCACAGCGCGCTGGCCTGGTGGGCGTTGCCGGCCCTGGTGGCGCTAGTGGCCTGGTGGCCGGTCAGCCGGGGGCTGTCTCGCCTGGGCGCGGCGGGAGAACACCGCGGCCCAAGCCTGCTGCGCAACCGGCGCGCCTGGCTGCTCGGCGCCTATTTCGGCCTGATCAACGGCGGCTATACCAGCCTGATCGCTTGGCTGCCGCCGTATTACATGCAGCTTGGCTGGCAGCCGCAGGCCAGCGGTTCGCTGCTGGCGCTGATGACCTTCGGCCAGGTATTGGGCGCGTTGCTGCTGCCGGCGCTGGCGCGCAATCATGACCGGCGGCCGCTGCTGTTGCTGGCGCTGATGATGCAGCTGATCGGCTTTATCGGCCTGATTTATCTGCCGCAGACGTTGCCGTGGCTGTGGGTGTTGCTTTCCGGGCTGGGGCTGGGCGGCGCGTTCCCGCTGTGCCTGGTGCTGGCGCTCGATCACCTGCACCAGCCGGCGGCGGCCGGGCGACTGGTGGCCTTCATGCAGGGTGTCGGTTTCCTGCTGGCGGGCGTCACGCCTTACCTTTCCGGCCTGCTGCGCGATTACAGCGGCGGCTTCGTGCTGGACTGGCAGATCCACGCGCTGCTGGTGGTGGTGCTGATCGCCATCACCTGGCGCTTCCACCCGCACAGCTATCGGCGGGCGTTCGCCGAATAATATTTCTGTCATTGCCGCTCCCTATAGTGACGTTGCTTTTACTTCTGGGCGATAACAACGAAAAGGGACAATGACATGCACAACACCAAAACCCGGCTGGCGCTGCTGGTCGGCTGCATGGCGCTGAGCGCCAACCTGTGGGCTGAGGCGCAGCCGGTGCAGGCGACGCTGGCGGGGCATGCGCTGCTGCCGGTGAAATCCGCCGTTTCCACACCGAAGGATGCGCCGAGCGATTTGCAGCAGAGCGGTAAATACACCAGCGGCAAACGCGTCACCGAGCTGGGCAGCGTGGCGGGCAAATCCGCCGATCGCCTGACCGGCATCGGCCTGCCAATCAACGGCCAACCGCTGCAGGGCCACTCCGGCATCAAACACATGCCCGACGGCACCTACTGGGTGCTGACCGACAACGGCTTTGGCAGCAAGGC
>NZ_JVEL01000176.1:0-571 GCF_001076875.1 Serratia sp. 506_PEND | reverse complement strand
CAGGCAAACAAACCCCGCCAGTTGGTTCTCCTGTTCGGCCACCCATATGCCGATGCCGCGGTTGATCGTCGCCAGCTGCGCCTCATTCATGCGCGATACGATAAATCCCTGCCGTTTTTGGCTCTCGTCGAGCGCTTCCGGCACGTTTTCCCCCTGTAGCTGCAAAATGGCGGGGTAGTCGGTAGGGCGGGCCCGGCGAATAATCATGCGGCCTCCTTGGCGATGAAAGCGCGGCGCAGGTTAACGTTCATCCCACTCATCGGCTGCGGCCTGGCCTTCTTCGGTATCCAGCGGCGGTTCGAGCTGAAAGTCGCCTTCTTCCCATTCGTACAGGGTGTTTTCATCTATCCACTCGGCGGTAATTTCCACCTCGTCGTAGTCACCGTCGAAGATCGCCTGCGCCGCCGCACCGCTGCGCAGCGTCAGGCATTCCACCGCCTCTCCTTCTTCTTCGAAGAACTCCGCCTGCCACATCGTGTCGCCATCCTGCATCACGTACTTTTGCAGATTGAACTGCTGGGGCACCGGCGGCTCGTCACCGCTGCCGCCTTCGGCGGTGTCGATAAACTCT
>NZ_JVEL01000020.1:0-1568 GCF_001076875.1 Serratia sp. 506_PEND | reverse complement strand
ACGGCATGTACGGCATGGCCAACTTGCCGAACGGCACCGGTTACAAGCTGTTCCATACCGCGCCGTATCAGATCGCCGCCAAATCCGGCACCTCGCAAGTGTTCAGCCTGAAGCAAAACCAGACTTACAACGCCAAAATGATCCCGGTGAGGCTGCGCGATCACATCTTTTATACGCTGTTTGCGCCCTACAAAAATCCCCGGGTGGCGATGGCGCTGATCCTGGAAAACGGCGGCGGCGATGGCGTGGTGGCGGGGCCGACCGCGCGCGCGATCCTCGACCACATTTTTGACCCGGCCAACGCGCCACAGCCCGGCGATACGCCGCAAAGTAAACCGCAGTTAAACGACAGCGCGGATGTGCAACGGTGATGCGGTTTGTTTTTACTTTCTTACAAACTGCAATCTCCTGACCATTTCCGGCAAGGTAGACTGAAATAACACCATAAACTGAATAAAAACGCAGGGTTAACACAACAGTGGCGCCATCGACCAAAAAGAGCGGTAAAACCTATTCCACAGTTCGTTTCGGCTGGATTTGCGCCGGCATGCTGGTCTGTTTTTTTCTGTTGGCGTTCAGGGTCGGCTACCTGCAACTGCTGGAACACCAGCAGTTGGCCAATCAGGCTGACCAGCGTTCGATCCGCACCCAGGTGGTGCCGACCAACCGCGCCATGATCACCGATCGCAACGATGAGGCGCTGGCGGTCAGCGTGTCGTCCAAAGACATCGTGCTGGATCCGAAGCATATTCTCGATACCCAGACCGATACCGGCAACGAACGCTGGCAGAGCATGGCCAACGTGCTGAAGATCCCGCTGGCGGACATCCAGCATCTGATCCAGAGCAACGCGCACAAACGTTTTGTCTACCTGGCGCGCAAGGTGGAGGACGACAACGCCGCCTACATCAGCAAACTGCACCTGACCGGCGTCAGCGCCGAGCAGGATTTCAGCCGCTTTTATCCGATGGGCCAGGATGCCGCCGGGCTGATCGGCATCGTCGGCCAGGACAATCAGGGGCTGGAGGGCATCGAGCTGGGGTTCAACCCGCTGTTGCAGGGAAAAAACGGCCTGCGGGTCTATCAGAAGGATGGCAGCGGCGCGGTGATCGGCGTGCTAAAGAGTGTGGATCCGGTGCCGCCACCGAACGTGACGCTCAGCATCGACAAATTTATCCAGTACGTGCTCTATGCGCAGATCCGCGACGGCGTGGTGGGTAACCAGGCCGACTCCGGCTGTGCGGTGCTGGTCAAGATCGACACCGGCGAAATCCTCGGCATGGCCAGCTATCCGTCGTTCAACCCGAACAACTATGGCAGCACGCCGGCGAAAGATATCCGCAACGTGTGCAGCAGCGACAGCTTCGAACCGGGTTCGACGGTGAAACCGGTGGTGGTGATGGTGGGGTTGGAACATAAGCTGATCCGGCCGGATACCGTGCTGGACACCACGCCGTATCGGGTGAACGGTCACCTGATCAAAGACGTCGGCCACTGGTCGAAACTGACCATCACCGGCGTGCTGCAAAAATCGAGCGACATCGCGGTATCGCATATTGCACTGGCGC
>NZ_JVEL01000175.1:0-4162 GCF_001076875.1 Serratia sp. 506_PEND | reverse complement strand
AAAGGCGCACCCTTGCAAGAGGCGGCGCCTTTTTCTTTTGTGGCCTGCCCGGTTTAAGGGCAATAAAAAAGGCCGCAGCGCGGCCCTTGGGGTAAAAAGCGGAGACCTTACTCGGTCGCTTTGTTCTTGAGGCTTTCCGCCCCTTGCTTGGTCTTGTCCCAAGCCTTCTCCGTACCTTGTTTGGTGGAGTGCCAGGCTTTTTGCGAGCCTTCGCTCACTTTGCTGCCGACGCTGTCGCTCTTGCCTTCAGCGGCGTGCTTGGCTTTCAGCTTCAGCTCTTCACCCTTGTCCTGAGACTGGTGCAGCTTTTCTTTGGCGGTATCCGCCCCTTTATGCGCCTCAGCGACGACCTCGTTGCTGGCGTGAGCGGCGGTGTCGGTCGCGGTTTCAGCAGCGAACACCGGGGAAGCGAGCAGCAGTGCAGACAAGGCAATGATTGATTTCTTCATAAGTCCCTCTTTTCTCAGATACGTGCCATTCGTCATGACACAAGATGGCATGAAACACCCCTTGAACGATTTAAGAATAGGACTAAAACCAAAAAAATCGATATAAAATTTCATTACCAACGGTTTTATTGATTTTTTATGCCACCAAGCAGTATGAGCGGGGAAAGCGCACGAAAAAGTTAAATTTTTCCTGTCACAAAACTATAATTTGTACGAATTTTTAACACGCACCAACAGGGATGGATTCTATGGTTGCCGCGATCATTATCGGCATTTTTATCATCAGCTTCCTCTACGCACACTCCCGCGGCAAAGAGAAACAAAAGCTTACCCGCCAACTGTTCGATCACTCCACCTTTATGGGGCCGATCAACATGTTTATGACCGGCTTCTCCCGTTTGCCCGCCAAACAGCCCTATTTCGACGAAAAAGGCTTCCCGGAGCTGCAGACGCTGACCGACAACTGGCAGGTGATCCGCGAGGAAGCCGTGCGCTTGCAGGATCACATCAAAAAGGCGCAGTCGCACAACGACGCCGGATTCAACACCTTCTTCAAACGCGGCTGGAAACGTTTTTATCTGAAGTGGTACAGCGACAGCCACCCTTCGGCGCAAACGCTGTGCCCGAAAACCGTCGAACTGCTCAACCGCATCCCATCCGTAAAGGCGGCGATGTTCGCCGAGCTGCCGCCCGGCAGCCATTTGGGTAAACACCGCGATCCTTACGCCGGCTCGGTGCGCTATCACCTGGGGCTGATGACGCCCAACGACGATCGCTGCTTCATCGAGGTGGACGGCGAGCAGCACAGCTGGCGCGACGGCCAAGCGGTGATCTTCGATGAAACCTACGTGCACTGGGCGCAGAACGCCACCGATCAGACGCGCATCATTCTGTTTTGCGACGTCGAGCGGCCCATGAAATGGCGCTGGGCGCAAGCGGTCAACCACTGGGTCGGCGCTACGCTGATGTCGGCGGCCAGTTCGCCGAATGACGATCAGGACCGCACCGGCGGCATCAACCGCATCTTCAAATACGTCAACGCGGTGCGCGACGCCGGTCAGCGCCTGAAGGCGCGTAATCGCCGCGGTTACTACCTGCTGAAGTGGCTGGTGATCGCCGCCATTTTCGCCGCCATCATCCTCCCCAGTCTGTAAACCGCCGCCAATCGTCAATCCAGAGGCAACGCGAATGAGAATATTCGCATGCCTCTCTTCCTCTGTACCCCGTACCCTGTGTTAACATACGCATTCCTAGAGCCGCCTCCGCTGGCCAACAGCTATCCCTCCGAAGCCTGATAGCAGCGCAAACCGCCCTTCGAATGTAAATGTTTAGTCAATTATGGAATTCCGACTAAACCCTGGCCGTACCTGGGTGTCTGAGTAGTCGTATCGCTATCGAGTGGAACCTTTATGCGTTACAGCTTGCTGCCCCTTTTAACGTATAAAAAGAGTTTCTATGAAATCAGCCAAAGCATTTCAACTGGCCTTGCTGCACCCGCGCTACTGGTTAACCTGGTTCGGCCTCGCCCTGCTGTTCCTGCTGGTCCAGCTCCCCTACCCGTTGCTCAATCGGCTGGGAGTGTGGATGGGGCGCACCTCGATGCGATTTCTCAAACGCCGCGTCACTATCACCCGTCGCAACCTCGAACTGTGCTTCCCCGAGATGGACGAAGCGCAGCGCGAGCGCAAGGTGGTGGGCAACTTCGAATCGCTCGGCATGGGCCTGTTGGAAACCGGCATGGCCTGGTTCTGGTCGGATAAACGCGTCAAACGCTGGTTCAACGTCTCCGGCATCAACCACCTCAAAATGGCGCAGCGCGACGATCGCGGCGTGCTGGTGATCGGCGTGCACTTCATGTCGCTGGAGCTGGGCGGCCGGGCAATGGGCCTGTGCCAGCCGATGATGGCGATGTACCGTCCGCACAACAATAAAGCGATGGAGTGGGCGCAGACCAAAGGCCGCATGCGTTCCAACAAGGCGATGATCGACCGCAAGGATCTGCGCGGCATGGTGCACGCGCTCAAGCGCGGCGAGGCGGTATGGTTCGCGCCGGATCAGGACTATGGCCCGCGCGGCAGCGTATTCGCGCCGCTGTTCGCCGTCGATCAGGCCGCCACCACCAGCGGCACCTTCATGCTGGCGCGCATGGCCAACCCGGCGCTGGTGCCGGTGGTGCTGATCCGCCGCGAAGGCGGCCGCGGCTACGACCTGCTGATCCAGCCGGCCCTGGAAGACTACCCGCTCAGCGACGAACAGGCGGCGGCGGCTTACATGAACAAAGTGATCGAGAAAGAGATCATGCGGGCGCCGGAGCAATACATGTGGCTGCACCGCCGCTTCAAAACCCGACCGGCTGGTGCGCCCTCGCTGTACTGAGCCCCATTTTCCAGCCCGGCCGACGCCGGGCTTTTTTGTGCGCCGCGTTTAAAAAATCTGCGGTTCAAAATCCCGCTTTCCTGTAATCTCCTTCTTTACCCGCACAGGAAAGGAAATGATGAAAGCTCAAGTCCGCATTGCTCTGGTCGGTGATTACAACCCGCAAGCCGTGGCCCATCAGGCCATCCCCGTGGCGCTCCAGCTCACCGCCGCCCATCTCGACATCGACGTGCAGCCCCAGTGGCTACCGACCGAAACCTTGACCTCCCCCGATGTCCTGCAAGATTTCGATGCCATCTGGGTGGTGCCGGGCAGCCCGTATCGACACGACGACGGCGCCTTTATGGCGATCCGCCATGCGCGGGAAAACGACGTGCCGTTCCTCGGTTCCTGCGGCGGCTTTCAGTACGCCATCATCGAGTACGCCCGCAACGTGATGGGCTGGCACGACGCCGGCCATGCGGAAACCGACAGCGGTGGCCGGTTGGTGATCGCCCCGCTGAGCTGCTCGCTGGTGGAAAAAACCGGCGACATCGTTTTTCAGCCTGACACCCGCGTCGCGCAGGCCTACGGCTGCCTGAACACCCATGAAGGCTACCACTGCAACTTTGGCGTGAATCCGGACTTCGTCGCCGACCTTGAGCGCTTCCCGCTGATTATCAGCGGCCACGATGCCGAAGGCGACGTGCGCGCCATCGAACTGCCGGGCCGGCGTTTTTACGTCGCCACGCTGTTCCAATCAGAACGCGCTGCGTTGCGCGGCGAGCTTTCGCCGCTGGTGGTGGAACTGATCAAAGCCGCCGTCTGCTAACCTGCCACCTTCCCCGTAGGATCCAGCCGCAGCGAGACACGGTTCTCGTTGCGTCTTTCATTTCGGGTATCAACTCGACATCAACGTTTCACATTTATTATCTCATTAAAGTTAATCCATTAATCGCTCAATAACGGATCATTCATCGCAGTTTAATTGAAACGTCATACTCCTATGAAAGTTAACAGCAGCATTACGAATAAAGAAATGCATGAAATCACAATAAGCTTTATTTCTTATTATTCATTATTATTTCCTTTATAATAATACAGCATAAGAAATTCTTTATAATTTTTTATGATTCAGCCTGTTATCTCTGGCAGAGAAGCCATCGAACTTGCCCGCTTAGATACCACTCCGTTATCGTTCACGATCCTCCTCAGCGCCGCCCCTTTTCATCAAAAATAAAAAAACACAAATAAAACATAGCATTATACCATTACACCTGCTGATGACACGCAGAAAAAACAGTCAATCTTGATTAACACGCGACAAAAGCAATGACAAAAAATTAGTTTAAAAATAA
>NZ_JVEL01000174.1:0-1518 GCF_001076875.1 Serratia sp. 506_PEND | reverse complement strand
ATTTATGACCTATGATGAATTCCTTATTAATGTGGTTAATTATGATAGGTCTAAGCTACCATACGAAATCATTTATGGAAAATTCAAAATGGATCTCTTAGGGTTCATGGAAGAGGTGAATCGCTAAACTTTTTAGAGTAATGATTAGTTCAATCGTACCTGACAGGGCTGGCTGTATGTGGCAGTCGTCATCGATCTCTTCATCCGGAATGTAGTTAGCTGGTCAATGATACCCACTCTCTCACGCGAACTGGCGCTGGATGCGCTTATGGTGGCCCTGTGGCGACGAAAACCGGACGGTGAGGTTATCTTGCATTCAGACTAGGGCAGTCGATACGGCAGCGACAACTGGCAGCGCTTCTGTAGGCCAATAACCTGGCCCCGAGCACGAGCCAGTATGGCAACTGCTTGGATAATGCCTGACCCTGGCCCAAAATCAATGCAATGCTAAATCAGAGATCTTCATCTTTCTGGAGACTTCGGATAAATTCAGCCGGAGTCATGTGATTTAATGATGAATGTGTTCTCTCATGATTGTATTCCCTGCTCCAGTTGTCGAGTTTGTCCTGCGCACCTTCCAGTGACAGAAACCAGTGAATGTTCAGACATTCGTCCCGCAGGCTGCCGTTAAATGATTCAATAAACGGGTTAATTCTCGCCCTTGCTTGTAGTCCTCAATGCGAGTCAACAGTTCCGGTAGTTTCTCCAGCGGAAGGGCAGGGTAGTGGTGTTTAATGGGCGGGCGATGATACCCTCCAGATTGGCCGCCGGATTATGTTCTATCAACTCCTGATGCACGGCATGACGCATGATATTGCACATATGCTGCCTGGTGCGTGCCGACACTTCCAGCAGACCTTTTTTCTCAATCCCTTTCAGCAGGTCGATGAAATGGCGGGTTTTCAGTTCTGTGACTGGCAGTTGTCCAATTATCGGGAAGATATGATTGTTCATTCTGGCAAGCAGGCGGGTTGCATAGTTCTCCGACCATGCTCTGTTGCTTTTATGCCAACTTAGCGCCTCTGATTTGAAGGTTTCCTCTGGTGAGGCAGTGGCTCTCTCAGCAGAGCACTGTTGAGCTGGATTGATATTCTGCGCCAGCAATTTACGGATACCATCACGCTGCTGACGAGCGTCGGCCAAAGATACTGCAGTATAGGCCCCTAAGCCGAGGCGCGATTCTTTTTTATTGATGCGATATTTGAGATACCAGAGATGTGAACCGCCTGGATTGACCAAAAGGTATAGACCGTATGAATCGGAGACTTTGAAGGGTTTTGTGGATGGTTTTAAGTTGCGGATTTTTGAATCGTTAAGAGACATTTGGGGGGCATTCCGTCATCGAACCAACTGGACCCCAAATCTGACCACCAAATTTTCCCGATGCGAAGGGAAAACTGAAAATGCATCGGGAAGACTTTTCACGCTAACTTATTGAATTATAATTGCATAGGGATTCGCGAAGCGGCATGAAAATAAGAATTTGGCTCCTCTGACTGGACTCGAACCAGTGACATA
>NZ_JVEL01000173.1:0-201 GCF_001076875.1 Serratia sp. 506_PEND | reverse complement strand
CCGCGTCTTCTTCATCCGGCAGCCATTTTAACGGTAGCGGTTTACTGTATATGATTTTCCACCGGTCTTTCAGTTTTTCCATCACCTGTTTCTTAAGGTGATTCACAGGGGGAGTGGAAATGTAAATGTTGTCAAAGAAGGCGATGAGAATATGTATTCTCTCCTGGTGACTTGCCGGAGATAAACTCAGATTTATTCGCT
>NZ_JVEL01000172.1:0-498 GCF_001076875.1 Serratia sp. 506_PEND | reverse complement strand
TGATGACACCGGGACGCTATGTATTACCTGCCGTCTCCCGTTTGCTGTCGGGCATTAACCGGGAACAGCTGGCGCAGGATTTTGATAGCTGGGTGAAGGGTTCAGCGGAAGGTGAGGGGCACTCTTCAGCGGAAAATGCGCCTGCGCAACCTTCTGTCACGGGTGAATTGCTGGCCCGTTTTACCCATAACCTGACCCGGGACGCCCGCGATGGACGTCTCGATCCGGTGCTGTGCCGGGATGATGAAATTGATCTGATGATCGACATCCTTTCACGCCGTCGTAAAAATAACCCGATTATCGTCGGTGAGGCGGGCGTGGGGAAAAGTGCGCTCACCGAAGGACTTGCCCTGCGCATCGTGGCCGGTCAGGTACCGGACAAGCTCCGGGATGTGGAGCTGTTGTCTCTGGATTTAGGGGCCATGCAGGCCGGTGCCGCGGTGAAAGGAGAGTTTGAGAAGCGCTTTAAGGGGGTGATGCAGGAGGTGAAGGATTCAC
>NZ_JVEL01000171.1:0-9098 GCF_001076875.1 Serratia sp. 506_PEND | reverse complement strand
GAAATTCCAGGCGCTGGGCGCCGGGGTGGTCATCGATGCCGCCAAGGGCTATGTGGTGACCAATAACCACGTGGTGGATAACGCCAACAAGATCCAGGTGCAGCTGAGTGACGGCCGCCGCTTCGACGCTAAGGTGATCGGCAAGGATCCGCGCTCGGACATCGCCCTGATCCAGCTGAAAGACTTCAAGAATCTGACGGCGATCAAGATGGCGGATTCCGATCAGCTGCGCGTCGGCGATTACACCGTGGCGATCGGCAACCCGTACGGGCTGGGCGAAACCGCCACTTCGGGCATCGTTTCCGCTCTGGGGCGCAGCGGCCTGAACATCGAAAACTACGAAAACTTTATCCAGACCGATGCGGCGATCAACCGCGGCAATTCCGGCGGCGCGCTGGTTAACCTGAACGGCGAGCTGATCGGCATCAACACCGCGATCCTGGCGCCGGACGGCGGCAACATCGGTATCGGCTTCGCCATTCCGAGCAACATGGTGAAAAACCTGACGGCGCAAATGGTCGAGTATGGCCAGGTGAAACGCGGCGAGCTCGGCATCATGGGCACCGAGCTGAACTCTGAGCTGGCCAAGGCGATGAAGGTTGATGCGCAGCGCGGGGCCTTTGTCAGCCAGGTGATGCCGAAGTCTTCCGCCGCGAAGGCGGGCATTAAAGCCGGTGACGTGATCGTCACTATGAACGGCAAGGCCATCTCCAGCTTCGCCTCATTCCGGGCGGAGATCGGCACGCTGCCCGTCGGCAGCAAAATGTCGCTGGGCATTATCCGCGACGGCAAACCGGTGACCATTGATGTCACGCTGGAGCAAAGCGCGCAGACCCAGGTGGCCTCGGGCAATATTTACACCGGCATCGAGGGCGCCGAGCTGAGCAACACCCAGGTCGGCAACCAGAAAGGCGTCAAGGTCGACAGCGTGAAAGCCGGCAGCGCCGCGGCGCGCATCGGCTTGAAAAAAGGCGATGTGATCCTGGGCGTGAACCAACAGCCGATCCAGAACCTGGGCGAGCTGCGTAAGATTCTCGACAGCAAGCCGTCGGTGCTGGCGTTGAATATTCAGCGCGGCGAGAGCCAATTGTACCTGCTGGCGCAGTGATAAACGTCAGGCGCTAAAAGAAAAAGGCACGCTGCGGCGTGCCTTTTTGCGTAACGGCCTGCGAATTCAGGCAGGCTGCGTCAGATGTGCGTGCGCCGCGTGGATCACCAGTTCAATCTCATCCAGCAGCTCCAGCCATTCCGGCTCCAGTTCGTCGTTGGTGACGCCCTGGCGCAGTTGCCGCTCGAGGTAGAAACACAGCTGCTTGAGGCGTGGCACGCCGCTGTAGCTGCAACTGCCGTGCAGCTTATGGACCAGATCGAGGATTTCGTCGTCATGCTGGCCGTCGAGCAGCGCCTGCACCCGTTCGCGCACCTGCGGCAAGAAATCGAGCAGCATTTGCAGCAGATCGCGCGCCAGATCCGGTTTATTGGCCGCCTGACGCAACGCCAGCGGCCAGTCGAGCGACAGCGGCGCGTCGTCGGCGACGGCGTTTTCCATTTCGCCACTGTGATAGCGCGACAGCACGCGGGTCAGCATTTTCTCGTCGATCGGCTTGGCCAGGTAGTCGTCCATCCCGGCCTGCAACAGGTGCTCGCGCTCGCCGCTGGCTGCATGGGCGGTGACGGCGACGATCGGCGTGGAGTTGTGATGCGGCAGTTGGCGGATCAACTCGCTGGCGTGAATGCCGTCCATCTTCGGCATTTGAATGTCCATCAGGATCAGATCCAGCACGTTGTCGCGCGCCAGCGCCAGCGCTTCCTCGCCGCTCTCGCACAACAGGGTTTTTTCTACCTGTTCCCCCAACAACGTGCCGATCAGCTTCAGGTTAGCCGGGTTGTCGTCAACCGCCATCACCGTCAGCGGCAGGCGTTTACGCTCAGGCTGCGCGGTGAGGCGTGCCGGCGCCTCCATCCGGAGCATCGGGAACAGTCGGGTGCTGGTGATCGGCTTGATCAGGCAGCCGAGCGCGCCTTGTTGTTTAAGCAGCTCGGCATCGATCTGCGCCTGGCACGGCAGCGCCAGAATGACCCGATCGGCCAGCTTCAGCGAGGCCAGCAATTTGTCCTCGTGCTGCGCCATGTTGTCGCGGAACGGGATCGGCACGCCGGCCAGCAGGAAATCATAGTGGCTTGGCGGCAACTGGCCCAGCGTCGGCGAGTGGGTGATCACCAGTTGCGTGACGCTGAGCATGTTGAGCGTCGCCTGCGCCGCCGTCGGGTTGGACTCGATATAGGCCAGCGTTTTGCCGTTCAGATCCGGCAGGCTCGGCGCCAGCGACAGCATGCCCTCGTTCAGATCCAGCGTGATGTGGAACCAGAAGGTCGAGCCGCGGTTCAACTGGCTGTGGAAGCAGATATCGCCCCCCATCTCTTTCACCAGTTTTTGCGTGATCACCAGCCCCAGCCCGGTGCCGCCGTGGCGGCGGGAGATGCTGGCGTCCGCCTGGCGGAATGCCTGGAACAGCTGCGACTGCTGGCGTTCGGAGATGCCGATGCCGGTATCGTGGATCTGCACTTCCACTTCCACCCGGCGATCCAGCTGTTTGCGCAGCTCGACGCGAATGTCGATATTGCCGGTTTCGGTGAACTTGATGGCGTTGCCCAGCAGGTTGGTGATGATTTGCTGCAGGCGAAGCGAGTCGCCGATCACCTGCTCCGGCACGTCGTTGTGCACATCCAGCGTCAGCTCCAGGCCCTTGTCGTGGGCGCTGGGCGCCAGCAGCACCACCACTTCGTCCAGCGTTTCACGCAGGGCGAACGGAATATGCTCCAGCACCAGCTTGCCGGCCTCCAGCTTGGAGAAATCCAGCACGTCGTTGATGATGGTCAGCAGGTTGTTGGCCGAGCGCTCGATGGTCTGCAAATAGTCGGTCTGGGTTGCGCTCAGATCGGTTTTCAGCATCTGGCGGGTGAAGCCGATCACGCCGTTGAGCGGAGTACGCAGCTCATGCGACATGTTGGCCAGGAATTCGGACTTGATGCGCGCCGCCTCCTGCGCGCGTTTTTTCGCCAGATCCAGCTCGACGTTCTGGATCTCCATCTGCTCCAGCGTTTCGCGCAGGTCTGACGTGGCCTGATCGATGTTCTGCTGCATCTCTTCGTGATAGGCGGTAAGCGACATCGCCATCGAGTTGATGCCGTTTTTCAGCATGTGCAGCTCGCCGAGCATGTAGCCTTCCACGCGGCTGTCGAGCTGGCCGCGGCGGATGCGGTCGACGGTGTTCACCATATTGCGGATCGGGCCGGTCACGTCGCGCATCAGCCGGTAAGCGAACAGGATGGCGATGCACATGCACAGCAGCAGCAGCAAGGTGGAGACGAAGACCTCTTTATACTGCTGCAGCCGCACCGACTGCAGATCCAGCTCGATCGCCACATAGCCCAGGTTGTTGTCGGGATGGCTGCCGCCGTCGGCGGTTTCATCCGGATACTGGCTTTCCGACAGGATCGGCGTGCGCAGGATCAGCGAATCGCCGCGTCGGGTGAGCATCAGCTCGGTGGGCAACGGCACGCCTTTCGGCAACTGCAACTGAGCGAAGTTGTGGTGATAATTTGAGGTGACGAACAGGTTGTTCTGCGCATCAAACACGGTGATCGAACGCACGATGTCCGAATGGCGGCGGTGCAAAAGGCTGACCAACTGCCTGACCGATTCGCGGCTGCGGAACGTCATGCCGTACTCGCTGGCCACCGCCAGCGGCTCGATAATGCTGGCGCCGGCGTCGACCAGTTGCTCCTGCAGCTCGTTATAGCGGTGCACCACGAAGAAGGTGCTGAGCAGCAAACCAATCAGCAAGGTCGGGGCCAGAATCAGGATCATCATGCGCGCACGCAGGCTGTATTTGGTCATGGGATTCCAATGTGGGAGAATTGACAGCTGACACTAGCTTAATGAACCAGCACACAATCGACAAATATGGCGCAATTCTACTCTCCCAAACGCCGCGTGACGACCCGGCAGAGCTCACAAATCTTCACCGTGACGGTGAGCGATCTCGATCCTTTTGGCCAGGGCGTGGCGCGCCACGACGGCAAAGCGGTGTTCGTGCCGGGCGTATTGCCGGGCGAGCAGGCGGAAATCCAGTTGACCGAAGACAAGCGCCAGTTCGCCAAAGGCAAGCTCAAACGCCTGCTGAGCCGCAGCCCGCAGCGGGTAGAACCGCGCTGCCCGCATTTTGGCGTGTGCGGCGGCTGCCAGCAGCAACATGCGGATGAGGCGCTGCAACAGCAGAGCAAGGCGGCGGCGCTGGTGCGCATGATCGCCCGCGAAACCGGCGTAACCCCGCAACAGGAACCGGTGATCGCCGGCCCGGAATACGGCTATCGCCGCCGCGCCCGCCTGAGCCTGGCATGGCAGCCGAAGCTGCAGCGCCTGATGATGGGCTTTCGCCAGGCGGCCTCCAGCGAGCTGGTGGCGGTGGAGCACTGCCCGGTGCTGCGGCCGGAGCTGGAACAGCTGCTGGCGCCGGTGCGCGCCTGCCTGAGCGGGCTGCAGGCGGTGCGGCGGCTGGGGCATGTGGAGCTGGTGCTGGCGGATAACGGCCCGCTGCTGGTGCTGCGCCATCTCGACGCGCTGAAAGAGGCGGATCGGCAGGCGCTGTTGGCGTTTGGCGAGCGGGAAAAGGTCGCCGTTTATCTGGCGCCGGACAGCGATCGGGTGGAAAAACTGTGCGGTGAAACGCCGTATTATCAGGTTGACGGGCTACGCTTAGACTTCAGTCCGCGCGACTTTATTCAGGTCAATGACGCCGTAAACCAACAAATGGTGGCGCAGGCCCTTGAATGGCTCGATATTCAACCCAATGATCGGGTGCTGGACCTGTTCTGCGGCATGGGCAACTTCACCCTGCCGCTGGCGCGCCGCGCCGCCGCGGTGGTGGGCATCGAAGGTGTTGCCACGCTGGTAGCGAATGGGCAATATAATGCACATAAGAATAAGCTGAATAATGCGTCGTTCTTCCATGAGAATCTGGAGGACAACGTTGCGCGGCAACCTTGGGCAGCACAAGGGTTTGATAAGGTGATGCTGGATCCCGCCCGCGCCGGTGCGGCCGGGGTGATGTCACACATTGTAAAACTGGCGCCGGCGCGGGTGGTGTATGTTTCCTGTAACCCCACCACGCTGGCTCGCGACAGCAACGTGCTGTTGAACGCCGGTTATCGTCTTGCGCGCGTGCGGATGTTGGATATGTTTCCGCACACGGGGCATCTTGAATCAATGGCGCTGTTTATCAACGAGCGTGCGCCAGAGGTCGCTGCAAAGTAGGGAGAAGTTATGGTTGCGGTAAGAAGTGCACATCTGAATACGGCGGGTGAGTTCGCTCTCGATGAGTGGATCGCCGGCTTGGGGCTACCTAACCCGCAGTCATGTGAGCGATTGGCCGCAACCTGGCGTTATTGTGAGCAGCAGACCCAAAACCATCCCGACGCCTCGCTGCTGCTGTGGCGCGGCCTGGAGATGGTGGAAATTCTCTCGACGCTGAGCATGGACAATGACAGCATGCGCGCCGCGCTGCTGTTCCCGCTGGTGGACGCCGGCATCGTGCAGGAAGAGACCCTGACCGAAGCGTTCGGCAAGGGGATCGTCGCGCTGGTGCACGGCGTGCGCGATATGGACGCCATTCGCCAACTGAAAGCCACCCAAAACGACTCGATGGCCTCCGAACAGGTCGACAACGTGCGCCGCATGCTGTTGGCGATGGTGGAGGATTTCCGCTGCGTGGTCATCAAGCTGGCGGAGCGCATCGCCCACCTGCGTGAGGTGAAAGACGCGCCGGAAGACGAACGTGTGCTGGCGGCGAAAGAGTGTTCCAACATCTACGCCCCGCTGGCCAACCGGCTCGGCATCGGCCAGCTGAAGTGGGAGCTGGAGGATTTCTGCTTCCGCTACCTGCATCCGGAAGAATACAAGCGCATCGCCAAGCTGTTGCATGAGCGCCGCATCGATCGCGAACAGTTCATTGACGATTTCGTCGCCGGGCTGCGCGCAGAAATGGCCAACGAAGGCATTCGGGTGGAGATCTACGGCCGGCCGAAACACATCTACAGCATCTGGCGCAAGATGCAGAAAAAACACCTGGCGTTCGACGAACTGTTCGACGTGCGCGCGGTGCGCATCGTGGCGGAGCGCCTGCAGGATTGCTACGCGGCGTTGGGCATCGTGCATACCCACTTCCGCCATTTGCCGGATGAGTTCGACGACTACGTCGCCAACCCGAAACCCAACGGCTACCAGTCGATCCACACCGTGGTGCTGGGGCCGCGCGGCAAGACCGTCGAGATTCAGATCCGCACCCGGCAAATGCACGAAGACGCCGAGCTGGGCGTGGCCGCGCACTGGAAGTACAAAGAGGGCGCGGGCGTGACCGTGCGCTCCGGCTACGAAGAACGCATCGCCTGGCTGCGCAAGCTCATCGCCTGGCAGGAAGAAATGGCGGACTCCGGCGAGATGCTCGACGAGGTGCGTAGCCAAGTGTTCGACGATCGGGTCTATGTATTTACCCCGAAAGGCGACGTGGTGGATCTGCCGGCCGGCTCCACGCCGCTCGATTTCGCCTACCACATTCACAGCGACGTCGGTCACCGCTGTATCGGCGCCAAGATCGGCGGCCGCATCGTGCCGTTTACCTATCAGCTGAAGATGGGCGATCAGATTGAGATCATCACCCAGAAACAGCCGAACCCGAGCCGTGACTGGCTGAACCCGAACCTGGGATATGTCACCACCAGCCGCGGGCGCTCGAAGATCCACAACTGGTTCCGCAAGCAGGATCGCGACAAGAACATTCTCGCCGGCCGCCAGATGCTGGACAACGAACTGGAACACCTCGGCATCAGCCTGAAAGAGGCCGAAAAGCTGCTGATCCCGCGCTACAACATGAACTCGCTGGACGAGGTGTTGGCGGCGATCGGCGGCGGGGACATTCGCCTGAACCAGATGGTGAATTACCTGCAGGGCAAGTTCAACAAACCGAGCGCCGAAGAGCAGGATCGCGAGGCATTGCGCCAGCTGGTGCAGCAGAAAGCGCCGCCGCCGGCCCGCAACAAGGACAACGGCCGCGTGGTGGTGGAGGGCGTGGGCAACCTGATGCACCACATCGCCCGCTGCTGCCAGCCGATCCCGGGCGACGATATCGTCGGCTTTATCACCCAGGGGCGCGGTATTTCGATCCACCGTGCGGACTGCGATCAGCTGGTCGATTTGCAATCGCACGCGCCGGAGCGCATCGTCGATGCGGTATGGGGCGAAAGCTACTCCAGCGGTTATTCGCTGGTGGTGCGCGTGATGGCCAACGATCGCAGCGGGCTGCTGCGCGACATTACCACCATTTTGGCCAACGAAAAGGTCAACGTGCTGGGCGTCGCCAGCCGCAGCGACACCAAGAAACAGTTGGCCACCATCGACATGGATATCGAAATCTACAACCAGCAGGTGCTGAGCCGGGTGCTGGCGAAGCTGAACCAGCTGCCGGACGTGATAGACGCCAAGCGTCTGCACGGCAACTAAGCCCACATCGCCTTTCGGGCCGTATGCGCCATCGATACGGCCCGAGATCCATGAATTCGGTGGGCGCTCCCATGCGCCCTCATTCTTTCTCAGAGATTTTTTATGACCCAATCCACTCCGCTGCAGCGCCTGCTGAACATCATGAAAACGCTGCGCGATCCGCAGGTCGGTTGCTCATGGGACCGCAAGCAAACTTTCGCCACCATCGCGCCCTACACGCTGGAAGAGACTTACGAAGTGCTGGACGCCATCGAGCGGCAGGACTACGCCGATCTGCGCGACGAACTGGGTGATTTGCTGTTCCAGGTGGTGTTCTATGCCCAGATGGGGCAGGAGCAGGGGCTGTTCGATTTCGATGAGGTGTGCACCGCCATCAGCGACAAGCTGGAGCGCCGTCACCCGCATATCTTCGGCGACGCCGAGGCGGGAGACAGCGAAGCTGTGGCGGCGCGCTGGGAGCAGTTGAAGGCCGGCGAGCGCGCAGAAAAAGCGCTGCACTCGGTGCTGGACGACATTCCGCAGGCGCTGCCGGCGTTGATGAAGGCGCACAAGATCCAAAAACGCTGCGCCTCGGTCGGCTTCGACTGGAACACTCTGGGGCCGGTGCTGGACAAAGTGTATGAAGAGATCGACGAAGTGATGCACGAAGCCCGCCAGGCGGTGGTCGATGAGAGCAAGCTGGAAGAGGAGATCGGCGATCTGCTGTTCGCCACGGTGAACCTGTCGCGCCATTTGGGGCATAAGGCGGAGAATGCGCTGCAGGCGGCGAACCGCAAGTTCGAACGTCGCTTCCGCCAGGTGGAAGCGATCGTCCAGCAACGCGGGCTGCGGCTTGAAGACGCCACGCTGGAGCAGATGGAAGACGCCTGGCAGCAGGTGAAGCGCCAGGAAAGTTGAATCGCTGCGACGACAATGTTGATCGCAAACAAGGTTCACTCAGGCTGAAACGGTTAAGCTTACGGTCAGGTCACAGGCGCAGGGCTGCCGTCGGCAGCAAAAGGCCAACAAACTGAAATCTAAGGCGTTTTATCGCTCGAGAGGGGCGGTAAAAAGAAATTTTCTCCGCTAACTCTTTGTATTTCCTGGAGGGTTTAGGCGGCGCCGGCGGAGTAAACCCTGATGAACACGGGAGGGCGGCCGAGATGATGGACAGCAAAACGATCGTTTGTAGGTCAGGAGAGGTTCGGGTATACTACTTTCCCGTCCTGGTTCTTCCATCGTCTTTAAACCTAAACTCTCAGGTTCAGCATGACAACTAATTATATTTTTGTGACCGGCGGGGTCGTATCCTCTCTGGGTAAAGGCATTGCCGCAGCCTCTCTGGCGGCTATTCTTGAAGCCCGTGGCCTCAACGTTACCATCATGAAACTGGACCCGTACATCAACGTGGATCCGGGCACCATGAGCCCGATTCAGCATGGGGAAGTTTTCGTCACCGAAGACGGCGCAGAAACCGATCTGGATTTGGGTCACTACGAGCGCTTCATCCGCACCAAAATGTCGCGTCGCAACAACTTCACCACCGGCCGCATCTACTCCG
>NZ_JVEL01000170.1:0-1980 GCF_001076875.1 Serratia sp. 506_PEND | reverse complement strand
GGCTGCTGTCGTCGACCGGCTGCAGCGGAATTTCAATCAGTGCACCGCGGGTGGCGCCCAGCGCCTGCCAGTTGCGCTCGACGATCTCTTGGCCCTTGCTGCTGTAGCTGCGGGCGATGGCGTCCTGCAGCTGTTGCAGCGCCACGTCGCTCGGCAGGATCTGCGTCAGGTGGAAGAACGCCATCTGCATCACGGTGTTGATGCGCGCGCCGAGCCGGCATTCGCGCGCCAGCTTGGCGGCGTTGATGATATAGAAACGCGCCTGGCGTTGGTGCAACAACGCCTGAACCTCCTGCGGCAGGCGCGACCAGACCTCATCGGCGCCGTAAGGGGTATTGAGCAGGAAGGTGCCGCCGGGCTTCAGGCGTTCAACCATCTGGTACTTATCGATAAACTGCAGCTGGTGGCAGCCGACGAAATCCGCCTGGCTGACCAGATAGGCCGAATTGATCGGCTGCTCGCTGACGCGCAGATGCGACACCGTCAGGCCGCCGGCCTTTTTGGAGTCGTAGACGAAATAGCCCTGCGCATACAGCGGCGTGGCGTTGCCGATGATTTTGATGTTGTTCTTGGTGGCCGAGACCGAACCGTCGCTGCCCAAACCGTAGAACAGCGCTTCCAGCGAGGCGCGCTGCGGCAGGATTTCGTCGCTCAGCGGCAGTGAAAGCCCGGTGACATCATCGAAGATGCCGACGGTAAAGCGCGGGCGCGGCTGCGGCTGGGCCAGCTCACGGAACACCGCCAGCGCACAGTCTGGGCCGAACTCTTTCGACGACAGGCCGTAACGGCCGCCGATCACCCGCGGCAGCGTGGCGCGCTCGCCTCGGCTGTAGGCTTCCGCCAGCGCGGTCATCACGTCCAGATACAGCGGCTCGGCCAGTGCGCCCGGTTCTTTGGTGCGATCGAGCACCGCGACGCTGCGCACGCTGTCCGGCAGCGCGCCGAGCAGGTGTTTGGCGGAGAATGGCCGGAACAGCCGCACTTTCAGCACGCCGACTTTCTCGCCGCGGGTCAGCAGGGTGTCGATCACTTCTTCGCAGGTGCCGGCGGCGGAGCCCATCACCACCACCACGCGTTCGGCCTGCGGGTGGCCGTAATAGTCGAACGGCCGATAGTGGCGGCCGGTGAGGGCGGCGAAGGCTTCCATGGCGTCGATCACGTGTTGGCCGGTGGCGTCATACCACGGGTTGGTGGCTTCGCGCGACTGGAAATAGGTGTCCGGGTTGGCGGAAGTGCCGCGCACCACCGGATGATCCGGCGACAGCGCCCGGCGGCGGTGGGCGTCGATCGCCGCCTGCGGCAGCATTTGCCGCAGCGTATCGTCGCTGAGAGGCACAATCTTGTTGATCTCGTGCGAGGTGCGGAAACCGTCGAAGAAATGGATAAACGGCACGCGCGCGTTGAGGGTGGCGGTCTGTGAGATCAGCGCGAAGTCCTGCGCCTCCTGCACGCTGCCGGCGCACAGCATGGCGCAGCCGGTTTGGCGCACCGCCATCACGTCCGAATGGTCGCCGAAGATGGACAGCGCATGCGTGGCCACGGTGCGCGCGGCGACGTGCAGCACGAACGGCGTCAGCTCGCCGGCCAGTTTGTACAGCGTGGGGATCATCAGCAGCAGACCCTGCGATGAAGTGAACGAGGTCGACAGCGCGCCGGTTTGCAAGGCGCCGTGCACGGTGGCGATCGCGCCGCCTTCCGACTGCATTTCCACCACCCGGGGGATATCGCCCCAGATGTTTTGCCGGCCATCGCCGGACCAGGCGTCCACCTGCTCCGCCATGGTGGAGCTTGGCGTGATAGGGTAGATGGCAATCACTTCGTTGGTGCGATAGGCCACGGAAGCGACTGCATTATTACCATCTGTAGTTATCATCGGCGTTACCTTTTCATTGCTCACAAAGCCGCGAAAGCGCACTTTCGCAGTAATGGAAAAAAGTCTAACAGAGGGGGCGAACGTGGCTTTATCGTGTTTGTGTGGCG
>NZ_JVEL01000169.1:0-1510 GCF_001076875.1 Serratia sp. 506_PEND | reverse complement strand
GCCATCGCCAAGTTGGAAGAGGAAGGTTTCCCGATCCTCTCCTATGACGCCTCGCTGGGCGGCAACTACCCGGTGATCTGCGTGGTGCTGTTCAACCCGACCAACGGCACCTGCTTCGCTTCATTCGGCGCGCATCCTGACTTCGGCGTGGCGCTGGAGCGCACGGTAACCGAACTGCTGCAGGGCCGCAGCCTGAAAGATCTCGACGTGTTCACCGCGCCGACCTTCGATGACGAAGAAGTGGCGGAACACACCAACCTGGAAACGCACTTCATCGACTCCAGCGGCCTGATCTCCTGGGATCTGTTCAAACAGGATGCCGATTACCCGTTCGTTGACTGGAACTTCAGCGGCAGCACGCAGGAAGAGTTCGCCACCCTGATGAGCATCTTCGACAAGGAAGACGCGGAAGTGTACATCGCCGACTACGAGCACCTGGGCGTCTATGCTTGCCGCATCATCGTGCCGGGCATGTCCGATATCTACCCGGCGGAAGACCTGCTGCTGGCCAACAACAGCATGGGCGCGCACCTGCGCGATACGCTGCTGGCGCTGCCGGGCAGCGAGTGGGAGCCGGAAGAATACCTGGCGCTGATCGAGCAGTTGGACGACGAAGGGCTGGACGATTTCACCCGCGTACGCGAACTGCTGGGCATTGCCAGCGGCAAAGACAACGCCTGGCATACCCTGCGCGTGGGCGAGCTGAAGTCGATGCTGGCGCTGGCGGGCGGCGATCTGGATCAGGCGCTGATCTGGACCGAATGGACGCAGGACTTCAACGCCTCGGTGCTGAGCCCGGCGCGCAGCAACTACTACCGCTGCCTGCAAACGCTGCTGCTGCTGGCGCAGGAGCCTGAACGCGAAGCGGCGCAATACTATACCGCGTTCGTGAAAATGTACGGCCAGGAAGCGGTCGACGCCGCCTCCGCCGCCATCAGCGGTGAAGAGCGCTTCAACGGGCTGTTCGCCGTCGATGCCGATCTGAAGGCGCTGCCGGCGCATCAGGCGCTGCTGGCGGCTTACGAGAAGCTGCAGGCGGCCAAACGCCGCCACTGGGCCAAGGCCTAAGCATCATCAGGGGGGGCCACCACTTTGGGAGTACCCCTGTTGCCAAACGCCGCACTCCGTTGCGGCGTTTTCATTTTTGCGGTTTATTTCAACGCATTCGGTTTTATTTTTTCGCCGGGAAATAGGCGGTTAAACGGCCATAAAAATAAATAAACCGTCAATTGTTGCCGGACGGTGAAATAATAATTAACCGATAATTAAACTTTCAGCGCCGCACGGCGACAAAACGCCTAAAAATTTAACTTTACTCTACGCCGACCATTCGGTGGATTCAAAAAAATTTGCAAACATTAAAAAAATGTTTTTGATTAAAAATCAATAAATTAACCACAAAAACCACACAAAAAACACGCCATTTCGCCGCTCTACTTCCCCGCCTTATGATCCAAATCAAATTTTCCCCTATACTGCTTTGCTAGTATCTCATTGCGTTGTTTTAACC
>NZ_JVEL01000168.1:0-540 GCF_001076875.1 Serratia sp. 506_PEND | reverse complement strand
AATTTGTAAAAATTGCGCGTATTCAACGGGCGAGGCGGCAATTTGCGCCCGTTCGGCATAGGTTATATTTGAATAAGGCAACAGGCTGGCGGCGACGATGACGCCCACCATTTTCCCCAGCGCCTCCCTGCGGGTAAGCACGATTTGCAACGACATTGTTAGCTCCAAAATAATTTATTTTTATATAGTTTTTTTAATATCTATCAGAACGCAGGCAAACCAAAATAAAAAATTGTGCCAATGGGGAGGAATCGCATTAAAAGATCAAGGCGTTATGAGATTGGCTACATCTGCGACAGAGGTAAACTCACGGCCTTTAATGATGTAATCTGAACCTGAAGCAAATATCCCTGTAAATAATACGGCGTAATCTCTGCCGTAAATTTATTCAACCCAACTCAATTTTTAAAAGTTAGGGGCTATGGCTTTGACGGGAAAGGCGTATTCTTCGGAATTGCGGCAGACGGCGGATGAGCGAGGCTTTCCGCCGGGCAGCCTGAAGTAGCGATACCAGCCGCCGCTGAACGTTTTGCTACGTCA
>NZ_JVEL01000019.1:0-1007 GCF_001076875.1 Serratia sp. 506_PEND | reverse complement strand
CACCGGAGCAAGTCATCGAAGATCTGGAAAAACGCTAATTCCCCCCTTCCGCCCGCATCGTCGGGCGGAACTTTTCACGCCCGTCATTATTCCTACCTCATTCGAGTAATATCTCCGCCCAATATAATGCCGCCCTATATTGATTTCAGTACGGCGAATAAAAGGTGCAATGTAAATCCCTGTTTGTTGCAAACGGAAAAAAGAGATAACTACCGCAAATAAAATGTGATGCCGCTATCGATTAGGATGATTCTTAATGACTAGTCGCGTTCAAAAATCTAGTATTATGGCCATCTATTGCTTCAAATCACTGATTTTAAAGCAACCTTTCTGAACAATGTAATGCCATACATGTGAATTGCTGTGTGTAGTCTTTGCCCATCTCCTACGGTGGGCTTTTTTTTATTCTTTTTTCGTCGAATTGATTATTTTACGCGCCGTTATTTACATTCAGAAATAAAAAGGCCGCAGCGTTAACTGCGGCCTGACGTTAATGCCTCAGCGAGGCCGAGACATTATTTCTTTTTCGACAAATTGATCCAGGTCTGCACCACAGTGTCCGGGTTAAGCGACAGGCTGTCGATGCCCTGCTCCATCAGCCACTCGGCGAAGTCTTCATGGTCAGACGGGCCCTGGCCGCAGATGCCGACGTATTTGCCGTGGCGCTTGGCCGCCTGAATCGCCATCGACAGCAGCGCTTTCACCGCCTCGTTGCGCTCGTCGAACAGTTCCGACACCACGCCAGAATCGCGATCCAGCCCCAGCGCCAGCTGAGTCATGTCGTTGGAGCCGATGGAGAAGCCGTCGAAGTGCTCGAGGAACTGATCCGCCAACAGCGCATTGGACGGGATCTCGCACATCATGATCACTTTCAGCCCGTTTTCGCCGCGCTTCAGCCCCTGACGCGCCAACTCGGCCACCACCGCTTCCGCCTGCGCCACGGTGCGCACGAACGGCACCATGATTTCGACGTTGGTCAGCCCCATGTCGTTACGCACGCGTTTCAC
>NZ_JVEL01000167.1:0-572 GCF_001076875.1 Serratia sp. 506_PEND | reverse complement strand
ATTCGGTTGGCCATGCGCGCTTTCCACGCTGCGCCGCCGACCACGCCGCCGCTGGAGGAATGGCAGGAAGTGGGTGCCAAGATCTTCCATTGGCTGCTGTACGTGGTCTTCCTGATGTTGCCGCTGCTGGGCGTGTTAACCCTGGCCTACGGCGGGAAATCGTGGACTTTACTGGGGTGGCCGGTCCCGCAATGGGTGACGCCGGATCCGGTGATGCGCAGGCTGGTCAAAACGGTGCATGAGACGCTGGCAAACGTTGGCTACTTTATCATTGGCGCGCATGCGTTGGCGGCGCTGTATCACCACTACCTGCGCAAGGACGACACCCTGCGCCGCATGATGCCGGGCAAATGATCGCTCGCCGAAACGACAAAGGGACGCTTGCGCGTCCCTTTGGCTGTGTTCCTGGTCTGGCTGCTGTCAGGCAACCATCAACATGAAGGTGCCAACCCAGGCAACCAGCATGAATGACACGCCCATCAAAAAATATTTCACTGAACAACTCCTGTCTGGAGTCCTCGCCAGCAATGATCCCGATTGTTGTGCTGAGTATTTTATGGGCAACCGGCTTG
>NZ_JVEL01000166.1:0-676 GCF_001076875.1 Serratia sp. 506_PEND | reverse complement strand
AAGGGTGAACATGCTACAGGCGCTGCAGTTTGCAAAATCCCTGATCCAGCCGGACAATGACGACGCCCTGGCTGACTGGTTGCTCGCCACTCTCCGTGAATGCTGGCAGCCTCAGGGCGTTATCCTGGGACTGTGTGATTACAGCGGACGTTTACTGGCGTGTACCGGGTATCATCCTGGCGGAACATTTCATCTGGTGTTGCCGGTGGATGATTTTGGCCACCCGCTGGCCGGCGTGGTACATGACAACGCCCCGCATCTCTGGGGAACCCTGCACGGCGGCGCACGGATCGAACATGCGGGTTTTCGCGACCTGCTGATGACCATGAAGGTAACGACAGGTCTGCTGGCGCTGCCTGTCTGCGATGACACGCAAAAGATCACCGGGGTACTGGGGCTCTTTGATGAACAGGATACGCTTCACCGGTGGTTTGACAGCGAGTTACCCGGGCAACTGCTCCGGGTATTTGCCCTCCAGCGCAGCCGGCTGCATCAGATGCAACACAATAAGAAAGAAAGCCAGTGCCTGCGTGATTCTCTGCGCAGGGTGACGGCTGAGCAGACGGAGCAGGACAGGCAGACACGCCTGCTGGAAAGCCGTCTGGTCGGCCAGTCGTCCGCGGTGCAACAGCTTCGGGAGCACATCCGGCATGCGGCGGCACATTCCCTGTCGGTG
>NZ_JVEL01000165.1:0-4556 GCF_001076875.1 Serratia sp. 506_PEND | reverse complement strand
AGCCCTGAACTGACGTTCAGGGCTTTTTGCTATGCGTAAAATAAATATCCTGACAGTATCTATTACTTTGAAAAATGCCTTTTTGGGCATGTGTAACTTATTCTTATAATGAAGAATAATGTTTCTTTGCTAGGGAAATAGCCATCTAAATATATAATTGATAGTTCCAGATTATTATTTAAATAATAAAAATAGCTATCTATGAACAGACTGATGAGAATTATCCGGTTATATCAAAGATAAATCTTAATTCTTCAGTGTATTAGTCGATAAATTTCACGTTAATTAAAACAAATATTAGCCAGACGCCTCGAATCGAGTAGACTAGGCGAAAGATTATTTCCGTATGGGTACTGAACGTTATGTCTACTGAAAGCGCGTCTTTAAAAAACCACAATACGTTTGCGCTCCCGGTCAACGCAGCGCACCTGATCATGGCCGATAGAATTGAGCTGATGCTCAAGGTGTGGCAACAAACGCGCAAGCGTCAGGAGCCGTTGCTGATTCTCGGTGAAGGTAGCAACGTGCTGTTCCTGGAGGATTTTTCTGGCACAGTAATGGTCAATCAGTTGAAGGGTATTGATGTTCGGGAAGATAACGATGCCTGGTATCTCCACGTCAGCTCCGGTGAAAATTGGCATGACCTGGTGCAATATACGCTGCAGGCTGGGATCTGCGGCCTGGAAAACCTGGCGTTGATTCCTGGATTGGCCGGTTCCGCCCCTATCCAGAACATCGGCGCCTACGGCGTCGAATTGAAAGACGTCTGCGAGTATGTCGATCTGCTGGACTTCTCTACCGGCGCTATCGATCGTATTCCGGCTGCCGAGTGTGGTTTTGGCTACCGGGAAAGTATTTTCAAACACCGTTTCCAGACCGGGCATGTCATTGTCGGGTTAGGTCTGCGTCTCAACAAACAGTGGCAACCCAAATTGAGCTACGGCGATCTGGCCAAGCTGGATCCTGCCACGGTGACGCCACTTCAGGTATTTGAATCCGTATGCGCCATGCGCCGCAGCAAGCTGCCCGATCCGCGTGAAACCGGCAATGCCGGCAGCTTCTTCAAGAATCCGCTGGTGAACGCAGAGAAAGCCGCAGAACTCATCGCTAAATATCCCGGCATGCCGCATTATCCACAGCAGGATGGCCAGGTGAAGCTGGCCGCCGGATGGCTTATCGATCAATGCGAACTGAAAGGATATCGTATCGGTGGCGCCGCGGTACACCGCCAGCAAGCGTTGGTGCTGGTGAACATCGACAACGCCCACAGTCAGGATGTGGTGGCATTGGCGCGCCACGTGCGCAAGTCGGTGGCCGATAAATTCGGCGTGTGGCTGGAACCTGAGGTGCGTTTTATTGGCGCGACCGGTGAACTGAATGCCGTGGCGGTGCTGTCATGAAAGATACCAAGGTTCCGTTAAAACTGATCGCGCTGCTGGCTGACGGCGAATTCCATTCCGGTGAACACCTCGGTGAGTCACTGGGCATGAGTCGCGCGGCGATCAATAAGCATATTCAGACCATTCGCGAATGGGGACTGGATGTCTTTACCGTGCCCGGAAAAGGCTATAGCCTGCCTGGCGCCATCCAGCTGTTGGAAGCCAAGCGAATCCTCAGCCTGCTGGAAGACAAGCGTGTAAGCGTGTTGCCGGTGGTCGATTCCACCAACCAATACTTGCTGGACCGCATCGACGAATTGCACTCTGGTGATGCCTGCGTCGCTGAATACCAACAGGCAGGACGTGGGCGCCGCGGGCGGCAGTGGATCTCGCCATTCGGCGCTAATTTATATCTGTCGATGTTCTGGCGACTGGAGCAGGGGCCGGCAGCGGCGATGGGGCTCAGCTTGGTGATCGGGATGGTGATGGCGGAGGTCTTGCAGCGTCTCGGTGCGGCTGATGTACGCGTGAAGTGGCCTAACGATCTTTATCTGAACGATCGTAAATTGGCGGGGATCCTGGTCGAATTGACGGGAAAAACTGGCGATGCGGCTCAACTGGTCATCGGCGCCGGCATCAACCTGGCGATGCGTGATACCAATGCCAGCGCCATTACTCAGGGATGGATTAACCTACAGGAAGCGGGAATTCAGATCGATCGCAATGAACTGGCTGCAACTCTGCTTAATGAACTGCGTCAGTCATTGAAACAGTTTGAGATAGACGGACTGGCGCCCTTTATCGGTCGCTGGCGTACCTTGGATAACTTTATCGACAGACCGGTCAAACTGCTGATTGGCGAGCGACAGATTGTGGGTATCGCCCGGGGTATCGATTCGCAGGGCGCACTGCTGCTGGAACAGGACGGGGAAATCAAACCTTTTATCGGCGGAGAGATATCGCTGCGCAGCGCGGAATAGTGAGAAAAGACAAGGGGACGGTAGCGTCCCCTTGATCGTTCGGTAGGCTTATTTTCTTAAACGCACGCTTTCAACGGCATGGTTGGCGCTTTTGGTCATAATCAGGCTCGCGCGTTCGCGCGTAGGCAGTATGTTCTGCTGCAAATTCAATCCATTGATTTCATTCCATAATTGCGTGGCGATATTAATCGCCTCCGGTTCCGGCAATTTTGAATAATTATGGAAATAAGAATCGGGATTGGAAAATGCGCCCTGACGGAATTTCAGAAAACGATTGATATACCAGCTTTGCAATAGCGTCTCCGGCGCATCGACATATATAGAGAAGTCGACAAAGTCGGAAACGAATACGCGATGCGGATCGTGAGGATAATCCATACCGCTTTGCAATACGTTAAGCCCTTCCAGGATCAGAATATCCGGTTGCTCGATGACTTTATTACCTTCGGGCACGACGTCATAGATCAAATGGGAATAAACCGGGGCGGTGACGCGTTTGGCGCCGGATTTCACTTCCGACACGAATTTCACCAGGCTATGCATATCGTAAGACTGCGGGAAGCCTTTTTTCTTCATCAGGCCGCGTTCGTTCAGCACCTTATTAGGGTGCAAGAAGCCGTCGGTCGTGATCAACTCAACGCTGCGGTGTTCTGGCCAACGGCTCAACAACGCCTGCAACAGACGTGCGGTTGTGCTCTTACCTACGGCTACGCTGCCGGCGATGCCGATGACATAGGGAATCTTTTGCCCGTCGGTGCCGAGGAATTGCTCGAGCACCGCCTGTCGGCGCAGGTTGGAACTGATATAGAAGTTCAACAGTCGTGACAGCGGCAGATAAATCTGCGCAACTTCTTCCAACGAGAGATCTTCGTTAATCCCTTTCAGTTTAACGATCTCTTCTTCCGACAACGTCAGCGGCACCGAATCTCGCAACGCAGCCCATTGGGTACGATCGAACTGTAGGTAAGGCGTTGCTAAAGATTGATCTCTTTTTATCATAAGCCAAATTCTGCCTGTTAACGCAGGTTGGGAAAGGCGCCGGACGCCAACTCCAGAGAATAAACAAGCTGCATATTATAGACAGCTTCGTTTTTGGCGTAGACTTTTTTCGCAAAAGTTGTCGATAGGCAGCAGTTTATGTCAATTGTGCGAAGCGGCGCGCAGTTGATAAAGCGGGGTTGCAAGGCGGTATCATCAGAGCCGGATACCGCCTGAAGACTAACTGGCGATAGCGCGCGAAGGTTGATTTACGGTGAACAGACGTTTGTAATAAATGACGGTCGGATGGTAATGCCCATCGGGGCCCGCTGCATAATCCGGCAGCTCGCCCAAACAGCGATAACCCAAGCTGCGATAAAGCGCTTCTGCCGCCGAACCGGCCTGCGTATCCAGATACAATAGCCCGCGTTGCTGCTGCAGTGCCGCGTACTCCAGCGTTTTCATCAGAGCCTGACCTACGCCGTTGCGGCGAGCGCGGCTATGCACCAACAGCTTCACCACCTCCGCACGATTACGGCCGTTCGGCTTCTGGCAAAGCTCGAGTTGCACGGTGCCAACGACGCCGCGATCGTCACGGGCAATCCACAGCAGCAGTTCACCTTTGGCCAAGGCCGGTCGCAGACTGTGGAAGTAGCTCTCGGCGTCTTCGTGGGGAATTAAGGTGTCGTAACCGACAGAAGCGCCGTGCGTGACGGCATCGGTCAACAGGCGGGCCAACTCATCGCGGTAAATCGGCAACGTAGCGGCGTTGATAGGCACTATTTTCATCGGTCATTCCTCCTGGGATGGGGGTAATGAAGAGAAGCAATAACTGAGCCACAGCGGCGAAAGGCATGGCGACGGCAAAAGGGCGAGGGATCAGTGTAGCCCACGCCGCAGTCCGGGGCAGGGATCCCCTTTTTGGTGCATCGATCCCGCTCACAGTTTACCATCGCGGGTTAAGTGTTTTGAGAAGCCCGACACGGAGAAAGCGGCGCTCAAGGCTTGCAAAAAGTGGATAAAATTGTAGAGAATGATTGCCGCGAGTGATGAATGTTTGCACGCCGCAGGCTGCAAATTGCATGACAGTATGCAAAATTGACTGATTTATGAGCGAAAGTGCGCGTAAAGCAATTTTTTTGTTGCATAGGTCGCCCGCTCTACCTAGAATGCGCTGCACTTGATGCCGGCTTAGCTCAGTAGGTAGAGCAACTGACTT
>NZ_JVEL01000018.1:0-10600 GCF_001076875.1 Serratia sp. 506_PEND | reverse complement strand
CGCTGCAGGAAAAGACCGCCGGCATCTCCGACGTCACCTTCCAGACCGCTGAGCAACAGCTTATTCTCAACACGGCGACCGCTTACTTCAACGTGCTGAAAGCGATCGATACGCTGTCCTATACCCAGGCGCAGAAAGACGCGGTGTACCGCACGCTGGATCAAACCACCCAGCGTTTCAACGTGGGTCTGGTGGCGATCACCGACGTGCAGAACGCCCGCTCGAACTACGACACCGTGCTGGCGGCGGAAGTCTCCGCCCGCAACGATCTGGACAACGCGCTGGAAACGCTGCGTCAGGTCACCGGCACCTTCTACCCCGAGCTGGCCTCGCTGAACACCGATCGCTTCAGCACCCAGCGCCCGGAAGCGGTGAACAACCTGCTGAAAGAAGCGGAAGCGCGCAACCTGAGCCTGCTGTCCGCCCGCCTGAGCCAGGATCTGGCGCGCGAACAGATCCGCGCCGCGCAGACCGGCTATATGCCGACAGTGGACTTCAGCGCCTCCACGGCGATCTCCAACAACAATTACGGCGGCTCACGCAACACCACGCGCGACGCAGACCTCGGTGAAAACAAAGTGGGTCTGAGCTTCAACCTGCCGCTGTACAGCGGCGGCGCGACCAATTCGCAGGTGAAACAAGCGCAGTACGGCTTCGTCGGCGCCAGCGAGCAGTTGGAAAGCTCACACCGCAGCGTGGTGCAGACCGTGCGTTCGTCGTTCAACAACGTTAACGCTTCGATCAGCAGCATCAACGCCTACAAACAGGCGGTGATCTCCGCGCAAAGCTCCCTGGACGCGATGGAAGCCGGTTATCAGGTCGGTACCCGCACCATCGTCGACGTGCTGGACGCCACCACCACGCTGTATAACGCCAAACGTCAGCTGTCCGACGCGCGTTATACCTATCTGATCAACCAACTGAACATCAAGTCGGCGCTCGGCACGCTGAACCAGAACGATCTGTTGCTGTTGAACGGCGCGTTGGGCAAACCGGTATCGACCGCGCCTGACGCCGTCGCACCGCAGAATCGCGCGCAGGACGCCTATGCGGACGGCTATCAGGACAATGCGCCGATGCAACAAACTGCGGCGCCGGCACCGGCGGCCACTCGCGCATCCGCGCCGGCCGTTACCACCAGCCAACCGGCTCGCAACAGCGGCAACCCATTCCGCAACTGATGCGCGCACGCTGACAAACACGGGGTCCGGCCTGCGCCGCGCCCCGTTTTTTTTTTCCCGATTTTCCCCGCTTCTGCCCGCCGCCTCACAGCCGCCGCCGCGTCAGGTGGTATCATCATCACTCTCGTTTTCGCAGTCTGGATGAGGTTCGATGGACAACGATTCACGCTGGCAGCGTCTGATTAACGACGGCGAATTGCCGCCGCCGCTGCGCCCGACGCCGGCGGTGTACGCCTCCTGGCTGCGCTGCCGCAGCCTGATGCAACCCGATGTCTGGCAAGCACCGCACCGCGCTCAGGGCGCCACCTTCGAATCGATTTGCCGCCGCAAGAACGATCTGCTGACGCTCGGTCAGGCGGCGCTGGAAGACGCCTGCGAATACATGGAGCCGCGTCGCTGTCTGTTGATGATCTTCGACGAGAGCGGCTGCATGCTGTGGCGCTGCGGCGACGCCCAAACCTGGGAGCTTTTGCAGCAATTGGGGTTCGCCCCCGGCGCCTACTGGGCCGAGGGGCAGATCGGCACCAATGCTCCGGCGCTGGCGGCGGCGGAAGGCCACCCGGTACGAGTGAGCGGTGAAGAGCACGTGCGCCGGGCGCTGCACGGTTGGTCATTCTGCGCGACGCCGGTCTACGACAACAGCGGCCGCCAGCGCGGCTCGATCGCGCTGGGCTGCCTGCTGGCCGACTGTGCCGCCGGCGATCTGTCGCTGACGCTGGCCATCGCCCGCGAAATCGGCAACTCGCTGAACGCCGACAGCCTGCTGGCGGAATCCAACCGCCATCTGAATCAACTTTACGGCCTGCTGGACGGCGTGGACGACGGCGTCATGGCCTGGGATCACCGCGGCTACCTGCAATACATCAACCAGCGCGCCGCCGGTCTGCTGAAGCTGGACGAACAGCAGAGCCAGGGCAAACCGCTGGCGCAGCTGTTGACGCTGCCCGCCCTGCTCAAGCGCGCCATCGCCGACCGGCAGCCGCTGCAACACGTCGAAGTCACCTTCGAAAGCCAGCGGCAGTTTATTGCCGCTTTGCTGACGCTAAAGCCGATTTTCGACGGCGATCGCTGCAGTTTCATCGCCCTGCTGCACCCGCTCGAGCGGCTGCGCCAGTACGTCAGCAGCCAGTTGGGGCGTGTCAGCCACAGCTTCGAGCAAATGCCCTCCGCCTCGCTGGAAATGCGGCGGCTGATCCGTTACGGCCAGCAGGCGGCCAAGGGCCAGCATCCGATCCTGCTGCGCGGAGAGGAAGGGGTTGGCAAAGAGCTACTCAGCCAGGCTATCCACAACGCCGGCGAACGCGCCGCCGGGCCGTATATCGCCCTCAACTGCCAGCTGCTGCCGCAGGCGCAGGGGCTCCGTGAACTGTTGGGCAGCGACGCCAGCGAAGAAGAGGCGGGCCAGCTCAGCAAATTCGAATTGGCCAACGGCGGCACGCTGTATCTCGAACAGATCGAATACCTGCCGGCGGAGATGCAGTCGGCGCTGCTGCAGGTGCTGAAAACCGGCGTGGTGATCCGCCTCAATTCCAGCCGGGTGATCCCGGTCGATGTCCGAGTCATCGCCGGCAGCGCCGCCGACCTGCCGCTGCTGGTGCAGCAAAACCGCTTCCGCCGCCAGCTGTTTTACAGCCTGCAGGCGTTCGAGATCCAGATCCCGCCGCTGCGCCAGCGGCTGAGCGATATTCCGCTGCTGGTCAAACACCATCTGCGCACGCTGGAGCAGCATTTTCAGTGTCGCTTCCGGGTGGATGACGAGGTAATGGCCCAGTTGGCGCTTTATCTGTGGCCGGGCAACGATTTGGAACTGAAAGGGGTGGTGGAGCGCGCGGCGATGATTTGCCACGGCCACCACATCCAGTTGGCGGATCTGCCGGCGCACCTGCTCGGCCAGCCGTCGCTGCTGGAAAGCGATCCGCAGCCCGGCGCGCCGCTGTTGACGCTGACGGACATGGAACGCCAGGCGATCCTGCGCGCGGCGACCGTCAGCCGCGGCCAGGTGACGGAGATGGCGCAGCTGCTGGGCATCGGCCGCACCACGCTGTGGCGGAAGATCAAACAGCACGGGATCGACATCCGCCAGTTCAAGCTGCGCGCTTAGTGGCTGAGCTGCAATACCCCGCGCGCGGCGTCCAGCATCGCCTTCTGCCCGCTGCGGGTTTTGCTCAGGCAATCCTGCATGCCGACCACCATCGGAATGCCCATCGCCTTCGCCAGAATGGCGCTGTGCGACAGGGCATTGCCGCCGCTCAGACAGATGCCGAGCACCAGCCGCCTGTCGAGCATCACCACCTCCGAAGGCATCAGTTCGTCCATCACCAATATTGACGGTTCTGCGAGCGCAATAACCGGCAGCGGCAGCCTCTGCAGATGGCACAGCGTGCGGCGCAGCATGTCGCGCACGTCCAATTCGCGCGCCCGCATGTAGTCGTCATCCAGCTCGCGGTACTCTTCGGCGATCGCCTCCAGCACCTGCCGCCAGGCCTGCTCGGCGCTGCACAGCTGTTGCGCGATGCAGGTGTAAGCCGCCTGCTGCAGATCCGGATCGTCCAGCAGCATGCTGTGGGCGCCGAAGATCGCCGCCTGCGGCTTGCCGATCAGCGTGCCTGTGCGTTCCGCCAGCCGGTTCAGATCGCTCAGCGTGTGCTGTAACGCCTCCCGCAGGCGTTGCTGTTCGCCCAGCACCTCGTCCGCGCCGATACGCCGATCGGCGGTTGGCGGCCAGAAGCTGTGGGCCTGAAACACCGGCCCGCTGGTGACGCTTTCCGCCACCGGGATACCGTGCAGCGAAGGCTGCTGCCGCTCGGAGACCGTCTCGCCAAAATGTTGTTCCGCCAGCGCTTTGAACGCCGCCAGCGCCTCGTCCGCCTGCGCGCCGTCGGCGATCAGGCGAACGGTGTCGCCGTGACGCACCTGCAGCAGCGCCAGCTGATTGAGGCTGCGCGGATCGACGCACTGCCCCTGCTTCTCCAGCACCAGCTCGGCCTTGAACGGCGCCAGCGTCTCGACCAGCCGCGCCGCCGGGCGCGCATGCAGCCCATGCGGGTTCTGCACCGTCCAGGTTGCGCTTTTGCCCTGCGCCAGCGGCAAGGCCACGCTTTTCGCCGTCGGTGAAGCCTCGCCCAGCTGTGCCTGTTTGGCCTGCAGCGCCCCCTGCGCCTCCGCCACCACCTGCTCCAGCGAGGCGCCGGAGTTGGCGGCCACCACCGCCGCCAGCGTGCCTTCAACCAGTGGCGCCGCACACAGCCGCACTTTGGCGGCCAGATCCGGATCCAGCAGATCGAGCGCGGTTTCGGCACTGAGCAGCGCGCTGCCCAGATCCATCAGCACCAGAACGCCGTCGCCGCCGGCGACCGCTTCGATCGCCTCCATCACTTTGACCGCGTCGGTGCCGATCGGATGCTGCTCGTCATCCACGCCCGCCGCCAGCGCCAGTTTGCAGCCGTCGCCGCGCATCATCTGCCGCGCCAACTGCTCAACGCCGCGCGCCAGCAACGCGCTGTGCGAAACCACCACGATATTAATCATCTCGCCTCCTGCTAACTGCCGGCGACCTCGGCCAGCGTTTTCATCATCAACATCACCGAAGTGGCGCCGGGATCCTGGTGGCCGATGCTGCGCTCGCCCAGGTAACTGGCCCGCCCTTTGCGCGCCTGCATGGTGATGGTGTTCTCCACCGCCCGCTCGGTGCTGTCGGCGGCGCGCTGCAGCGCCTCCGACACGCTCAGGTTCTGCTGCGCGGACTGACCGAGGCTTTCCACCACCGGCCACCAGACGTCGCACATGGTCTTGTCGCCCGGCTCCGCCTTGCCGCGCATCACCACGCCTTCCACCCCTTCCTGCATCACCTGATGCAGCTCCGCCAGATCCAGGCTCTGCTTGGCGTTCGCCGCCTGCGCCGCGCGGATGAAGAAGGTGCCGAACAGCGGACCGCTGGCGCCCCCCACGCTCGACAGCAGCGTCATGCCGGTGTTTTTCAGGATAAAGCCGATATCCTTGTCCGCCACCGACGGCAGCTTTTCCACCACCTTGTTGAAACCGCGATTCATGTTCAAACCGTGGTCGGCATCGCCGATCTCGGTGTCCAGCTGGGTCAGAAAATCGCGCTCCCGGCTGAACACCTCGCCGCAACGCATCAGCCAATCGACAACCTGTTGTTTGGTCAACGCCATGATTCCTCCTCAGCAACCCCAACGCAGCGCAGGCGTTTTCACCGGCGCATCCCACAAGGACAACAGCTCGTCGTCCACGTTCAACAACGTGATGGACACCCCTTGCATATCCAGCGAGGTGCAATAAGAACCCACCAGGTTGCGCTCAATGATGATGCCCGCCTCGGCGCAGCGCTCCGCCAGCCGATGGTACACGCCATACAACTCAGACAATGGCGTGGCGCCCAGATTGTTGACCAGCGCGATCACCCGATCGCCGCGCGTCAGCGGCTGCTTGGTCTGCATTTCGTCGCGCCACTCGCCCTGCTGACGATCCCAGACGCGGATCGCGCGCTGATAGTGGCCGTGGTCGATCAACGTATGGAACATGTCGTCCACCGCCGCGTTGAGCGTGGTGAACGGGCGGCGCGCAATGCCTGGCTCGCCGTGAATGCCGACGCCGAACTCCATTTCGTTCTCTGCCAGGGTGAACGACGGCTTGCCGGCGGCCGGCACGGTACAGGCGCCCAGTGCGATGCCGATTGAATGCCCGTGGTTGTTAATGCGATGCCCCAGCGTCACCACGCTGTCCAGATCGTCGCCGCGCACCGCGGCGGCGCCCAGCAGTTTCTCCATCAGCACGGTGTTGGCCACCCCGCGCCGCCCGGCGGTAAACAGGCTGTCTTTGACCGCCACGTCGTCATCCACCAGCACCGTCGCCACCGCGACGCCGCTGTCGTGCAGCAGCTCGGTGGCGGTTTCGAAGTTGAGCACGTCGCCGGTGTAGTTCTTGATCAGCAGCAGCACCCCGGCGCCGCCGTCGATCGCCTGACCGCACTCGTACATTTTATCCGGCGTCGGCGAGGTGAAAATCTCGCCCGGACAGGCGCCGTCGAGCATCCCTTCACCGACGAAGCCGCAGTGCATCGGCTCATGGCCGCTGCCGCCGCCGGACAAGATCGCCACCTTGCCCGCCACCGGCGCGTCGGCGCGGGTCACGAACACCGGATCCGCGTGCACCAGCAGCTCGGGATGGGCCTCCGCCAGCCCCTGCAACTGCTCTTCCAACACCGACTCGACCTGATTAATCAGTTTTTTCACGATGGTTTCCTCTGTAAGAACAGGGGCGCGGCGCACCGCGCCCCAACGGTATCAATGACGCTGCAACCAGGCGGCGCCCAGCCTATCCGCCGTCAGGATCGCCGCCTGCACGCCCGCAGGGGTGACCTTGAACGGCATGTTGTGAATGGTTTCACCCGCGGCGCAGCTGGCCTCGGCCACCGCCATCATCTTCGCCGCCGCATCGCCGGTGACGCCCATCTGCGCCAACGTGATCGGCAGGCCGATGTCATGACAAAACGCCAGCACGGTTTCAATCTGCGCCATCGGGCTGTTCTGCAGCACCAGCTGCGCCAGAGTGCCAAACGCCACTTTTTCGCCGTGATACAGGTGGTGACACTCCTCCAGCACGGTGAAACCGTTGTGAATGGCGTGCGCCGCCGCCAGCCCGCTGCTCTCGAAGCCGATGCCGCTCAGATACGTATTGGCCTCAATGATGCGTTCCACCGCTTCCGTCACCACGCCGGCTTCGACCGCCAGCTTGGCCTTCACCCCTTCGGCCAGCAGCGTGTCGTAGCACAACCGCGCCAGACTGAGCGCCGCCAGCGTCGATTTGCCGCCGGCCATGCTGGTGGCCTGGGCGTCGAAACAGGCCTGCGCTTCGAAATAGGTGGAGAGCGCGTCGCCCATGCCGGCCACCAGCAGGCGCACCGGCGCGTTGGCGATGATGGCGCTGTCCATCACCACCATGTCCGGGTTGCGCGGGTAGATCAGGTATTCGGCGAATTCGCCCTGTTCGGTGTAGATAACCGACAGCGCGCTGGTCGGCGCATCGGTGGAGGCGATGGTGGGAATGAGCACCACCGGCAGCCGTTGGTAGTGGGCGACGGCCTTGGCGGTGTCGAGCGTTTTGCCGCCGCCGACGCCGATCACCCCGCGGCAGCCGTGGGTCTGCAGCTCGCAGCCAAGCCGGTCTATCTCTTTACGGCAGCACTCGCCGTTGAAGCGGGCCGCATGATGTTTCACGCCGTGCTGCCGCAGGCTGCCCATCAGGGTGTCGCCCGCCAGCTGCATCACGAAGTCGTCGGCGATCACGAAATAATGGTCGGCGAGGGATTTGGCGTATTCGCCGACGGCGGCCAGCGCATTGACGCCCTGAATGTATTTGCCTGGTGACTGGATGATTCTCAACATAACCGGATCCTTGTAGGGAGTTGGCGATGGTACGTTCAGATATCAGGTGATGACGCGCCGACTTCGCCGCCGGCTTGTTGTTGTGCTTCGACTATGAGCGCCTGCCGCCCGCCTGGCGAGCTTCGCGATTTTTGTTCCATTATGGAACATCATCATAGCGACAACGTTTCATGATGAAACGCCAACGCGCGTTTTTTCGCCGCGAAAGCGAACTGGCGCACACCCCAACGTATAACTGCGTAAAGAGTCGATTCTGCGGGCGTTTCAGCTTTAATTTTGACCATGTTTCCCCTATCCTTAGCGCCACTACTGGGAAAGGGCGAAAACAGCCCGCATGATGGGATTGATAACGATGAAACGGACAAAAAACATCAACCAAGAGACGTTCCGCAAATCCTGGCGCAGCTACCGTGTCGCGCCCGTGGCTTTGGCGATCAGCGCCGTCTTTATGCTGGCCGGCTGCGAGAAGAGCGATGAAACGGTCTCCCTGTATCAGAATGCCGATGACTGTTCGCGCGCCAATCCTTCGATGAGCGAGCAGTGCACCACCGCCTACAACAATGCCCTGAAAGAAGCCGCGAAAACCGCGCCGAAATACGCCACTCGCGAAGACTGCGTCGCCGAGTTCGGCGAAGCGCAGTGTACCCAGGCTCCGGCACAGGCCGGCATGGCGGCGGAATCACAAAGCAGCGGCAGCTTCTGGATGCCGCTGATGGCGGGCTATATGATGGGCCGCCTGATGGGCGGTTCCGGCTTCGCGCAGCAGCCGCTGTTCACCTCCAAGAACGCCGCCAGCCCGGCGAACGGCAAGTTTGTCGACGCCAGCGGCAAGAGCTACGGCCCGGCCACCGCCGGCGGCCGCACCATGACGGTGCCGAAAACCGCCATGGCGCCGAAGCCTGCGGTCACCAATACCGTGACCCGCGGTGGTTTCGGCGAGACCGTGGCCAAGCAGACCAGCATGCAGCGCAGCAGCGCCACTTCCAACTCCGGCTCTCGCAGCATGGGCGGTTGATGCATGAAACGTATTGCTATTACCGAGCGCCCGGACTGGCGTGAAAAAGCGACCGAGTTCGGTTTTCGTTTCCACACCATGTACGGCGAGCCGTACTGGTGTGAAGACGCCTATTACCAGTTCACGCTGGCGCAGATTGAAGAGATCGAAAGCGCTACCGCCGAGCTGCATCAGATGTGCCTGCAGGTGGTGGAAAAAGTGGTCGGCAGCGACGAGCTGATGGCCAAGTTCTGCATCCCGAAACACACTTGGGAGTTCGTGCGCAGTTCCTGGCGCACCAACCAGCCGTCGCTGTATTCGCGTCTCGATCTGGCCTACGACGGCGTCAACCCGCCGAAGCTGCTGGAGAACAACGCCGATACGCCGACCTCGCTGTATGAAGCGGCCTTCTTCCAGTGGCTGTGGCTGGAAGACCAGATCAATGCCGGCAAGCTGGATCCGCAATCGGATCAGTACAACAGCCTGCAGGAGAAGCTGATCGAGCGTTTCGGCGAGCTGAAAGCGCACCACGGCTTCGGCCTGCTGCACCTGGCGTGCTGCCAGGACAGCGAAGAAGATCGCGGCACGGTGCAATATCTGCAGGACTGCGCGCAGGAAGCCGGTCTGCCGACCGAATTCCTGTTCATGGAAGAGATTGGCCTTGGCGAGAAAGGCCAGTTCACCGATCTGCAGGATCAGGTGATCGGTAACCTATTCAAGCTCTACCCGTGGGAATTCATGCTGCGCGAGATGTTCTCCACCAAGCTGGAAGACGCCGGCGTGCGTTGGCTGGAGCCGGCCTGGAAGAGCATCATCTCCAACAAGGCGCTGCTGCCGCTGCTGTGGGAAATGTTCCCGAACCACCCTAACCTGCTGCCGGCTTATTTCGCGCAAGACGATCATCCGCCGATGGATCATTACGTCACCAAACCGCTGTTCTCGCGGGAAGGCGCCAATATCCAGATCGTCGAAAACGGTCAGGAAGTGGCGCGCGTCGATGGGCCGTACGGTGAAGAAGGCATGATCGTGCAGCAGTTCCATCCACTGCCGAAGTTCGAAGACAGCTACACGCTGATCGGCAGCTGGCTGGTGAACGATCAACCCTGCGGCATCGGCCTGCGCGAAGATCGCGAACTGATCACGCAGGATCTGTCGCGCTTCTATCCGCACACTATTCTCGGCTGATCGCCCCGCTGAAAGCAAAAACGCCAGTCTCTGACTGGCGTTCTTTCTTTACCCCACCTGTACCGACAGCATGCTCAGCGCCCCCATTTCGATACCGTCGATCGGCACGCTGATGGTCTCTTTTCCATCCCAACCGCCAAGCACATACAGCAACGGCAGATAGTGTTCCGGCGTCGGATTCGACAACGCCGCGCCCTCATGGCGCATGAAATCCACCAGCGGGTGATTATCGCCCCGATAACGCAGGTTATCCCGGACAAAGTTATTGAACGATTCCGCCCATGGGTAGGCGCTGGTGTCGCCCTGCCATTTCACCATGCGCAGGTTGTGCACCACGTTGCCGCTGGCGACGATCATCACGCCCTCATCCCGCAGCGCCGCGAGTTTGCGGCCCAGCTCATAGTGGTAAGCCGCCGGCTGCGTGCCGTCGACGCTGAGCTGCACCACCGGGATATCGGCATTGGGATACATCTTGATCAATACGCCCCAGGTGCCGTGATCCAACCCCCACTCGCCGAGATCCGCCGTTACCGGCACCGGCGCCAGAATGTGCTGCAGCTGCGCGGCCAGTGCGGGAGAGCCTGGCGCCGGATAACGGGTATCAAACAGCGCCTGCGGGAACCCGCCAAAGTCGTGAATGGTTTTGGGTTTTTCCATCGCGGTGACCGCAGTGCCGCGGGTATACCAATGCGCGGAAACCGCCACGATCGCCTTCGGGCGCGGCAATGACTCACCCAACGCACGCCATGCCCGGGTGTAACGGTTGTCTTCCAGCACGTTCATCGGGCTACCGTGGCCAAGAAACAGTGCCGGCATACGAGAGGTGTTCATAGAGG